>DBDM01000216.1:0-489 GCA_002293585.1 Bacteroidales bacterium UBA932 | reverse complement strand
AATTCGTAATTCGTAATTGTTAAGGAACTTCCACTGAATTGAGTACTTGGGTGATCACATCTTCCGCTGTGATATTTTCCGCTTCGGCTTCATAGGTAAGTCCCATGCGGTGGCGCATCACTTCGTAGCACACGGCGCGTACGTCTTCGGGNNTTGATGAAAGCATACGCTTTGGATGCCAAGGCCAAGCTGATACTGGCGCGGGGTGAGGCGCCGTAGGCCAAAATATTTTTCAGGTTGCTGAGATTATAATCTTCCGGCGTACGTGTGGCGTATACGATATCGACAATGTAGCGCTCAATCTTTTCGTCCATATACACGTCGCGTACTACCTGACGGGCTTTCACAATATCTTCGGGCTTCAACTGGCGGGAGGGCTTGGGAAATTCGCCGGTGATGTTTTGGCGTATAATCAATTTTTCTTCGTCCTTTTTAGGATAACTTACCACTACTTTCAGCATAAAACGGTCGACCTGTGCTTCGGGCAGC
>DBDM01000063.1 GCA_002293585.1 Bacteroidales bacterium UBA932 | reverse complement strand
GATTACCGCGCTTTTTTCCGCGATTGGGATACCTTGGTCGTGTCTGCTGTTATCATGACGGTGGCGATACTGTCGAAATATATTGCGGCCTGGCTCACACAAAAAACTTTCCGCTTTTCGGCCGACGAGCGCCGGTTGATTTTCGGCTTGAGCGGCGCTTCTGCGGCGGCTACCCTGGCTATTATCCTGGTGGGGTATGATATTATTTTGGGTTACGATATGGCCGGCGAGCCTATTCGCCTGTTGAACGACAGTGTGCTTAACGGTACGATTGTGACCATACTGGTATCCTGTACGGTGGCTTCGATTGCCGCACAGCGCGGGGCGAAAAATATTGCCGTGTCGCAAACTGCCGAAGAGGCCGATGATGACAGTACCACCGAACGCATATTAATTCCGGTGACCGACACAGAACGGGTCGCCGACCTGGTGGATTTATGCGTTACCGTGAAATCGAAGAAAAACCGCTCGGGGCTGTATGCCTTGCATGTTATTGCGAACCACCGGGCCGGCGGAACAGCGGAGAAGGAAGCACGGAAAATTCTGGATAAGGCCGCGGTGGCTGCTGCTGCTACCGACAATAAGTTGGTGGAATTGTTGCGCTACGACTCCAATGTAGTCAATGCCATTACCGGCGTGGTGCACGAGCAGCGCATCACCGACCTGATTTTGGGACTGCATCGCAGCACGGGTATCACCGACTCGTTTCTGGGTACGCTGACCGAAGGGATATTGACCAATTGCAATACCACTACGTTGATATATAAAACCGTGCAGCCACTGGCTACGGTGAAGCGTCACCTGATTATTGTGCCCGAACGTGCCGAACGCGAAATAGGTTTCGCTTTCTGGTTGCTGAAAATATGGAATATAGGCCGTAATACCGGGGCGCAGCTGGTGTTTTACGCCTCGAAACACACCATGGCTTATTTGGAAAAAATTAAGGCCAAGCACCCGATCAATGCCGAATTTAATGAATTCGACAATTGGGATGATTTCCTGATCTTAGCGCGTGATGTGAGGCCCGATGATAATTTGGTAATTGTACTTAGCCGCCGCGGCTATCCGTCCTACAGTCCGGTAATGGGGCGTATTCCGGCCTTCCTCAACAAATATTTTTTCGCCAATAGCTTTATTCTGATTTACCCCATGCAGAGCGGCGTGCAGGAGCACGACAGTGTTGACTATAAAAACCCCTCTATCCTGCCCACGCAGGGCTCTGTCATGGAAGAGATAGGGCGGTTGTTCAAAAAGAAGTGATTATTTATCATCGTAATGACCTTTTGCGGATATGACAAAAACAATGATCTCATGATCATTAATGGAATAAACAAGCCGGTGTTTACCGGTAATCCTGCGCGACCATAAACCTTGAAATTTTCCGTGTTTCATTAACTCCGGCTTACCGGTTCCGATGCGGGGATGCTCCCTTAATTCCTTGAACAATTTTCGTATCTTGTCATAAGCATTTGTTCCCGATTTTTTCAACAATGCAATATCGTCCGCCGCTTCATCTAAAACAATTAATTTGTACGTCATAAACTATCAAGAAATTGATGAAGTTCCTCGTCTGTGCTGATAACAGTGTGTTTTCCTTTTTTCTTGTCCTTTTCCCACTGCTCAATAGCTTTTTCTAACTTTTCTACATTTCTTTTATCTGCCCAAAACATATCACCACTTGGGCTTATATCAAACGGATTACATAAATATTCTGCCGGAATAGGCGCCACATAATCATCTTCCGAGATGGGGAGGAGCCTGTAAGCCTTATTTTTACCACGCTGAATAACAACATCCTTCCGGCTGTCGGCCAGATCAAAATATTGTGCCAGATTGTCTCTAAATTCTCGACTACTTATTACTAACATGACTATTAAATTTTAATTGTGTACCATTTTGGTACAAAAATACAGCATTATTTCCAAACGGCCAAATAATCAATAGTAAATAATCAATCAAATATGCTTCCGCCGATAAACTCCCGCAGGATGGAGTTGCTGGGGATGCACTCTTCGGTGCTGGGCGGCAATATTTCGAAATAGCTTAAAAATTTAAGCAGACGGGTGGCGTCCGCATGGGCGGGGTCGGTGGGTTTGATACGGCGCAGCAACGGCTCGGCGTACCTGCGCAAAACGTATAACTCATAGGTGAGCGCCGAGTTGAACATGATATCGGCATTTTCCTGGTAGGGGAACACATTCCGGTCTTCGCCCCGCCGCACGCTCGGCCAGCGCATAATGGTGTCGGACGCGCTGTAGCCCCGGCACCGCGCATCGCGCACTATCCGGCGGATTAAGCGGTTGTCGGTGGTGGAAATACGGTTGTTTTCATCTATATTGACCGACGTGAGCGCCGAGCAATAAATTTTATACTTCAGCGCAGCGGGAATAGACGCCGTCAGTTCGGGGTTGAGGGCGTGTATGCCTTCCATGATGAGGATATCGTCGGGCTTCATGCGGATGATGTTGCCGGGCGCAAAATAACGTTTCCCGGTCGAAAAATCAAAGGTAGGAACATGCACCTCTTTACCGGCCAGCATATCCTGCAGTTGTTGGTTGAAGAACGGCAGGTCCAGGGCATGCAGGTCTTCGAAATCATAATTGCCGTCGGCGTCGCGCGGCGTATGCTCGCGGTCAACAAAATAATTGTCCATTTCCAGCAGCACCGGGTTCATGCCGGCCACCTTGGCTTGTACCGCCAGGCGTTTTGAAGAGGTGGTTTTCCCGCTGCTCGACGGGCCGGCAATGAGCACCAGCCGCACGCCTTCGCGCCGTTGAATGTCGTCGGCCAGCTGGGCGTATTTTTTCTCGTGCAGCGATTCCGACACCATCATCAACTGCTTGGCGCCGCCGTCCTGCACCATTTTGTTGATAGATCCGATAGCATCGGCGCCAACAATTTTTATCCATTCGTTATTTTCCCGGAAAATGTCGAACAACTTATCCTGCACCATAATCGACGCGGGCTGTCCGGGCTGTTTGATGTCGGGCATTAATACCACAAAACCCTCACGGTACATGTAGAGCGAAAACACCTTCAGGTAAGAAGTAGAGGGCACCAGCGGGCCGTAAAAATGGTCAGGATAATCGTCCATGTAATATACCGAAGTATAAAAGTTACCGCGGGTTTGATGCAGCAGTACCTTTTCCGGCTGCCGGTTATTTTGGAAAAGTTCGATAGCTTTTTCCGTGACTATTTTCTTACGGATGAAAGGTTTATCCTCCGCCACCAATTCGCGCATACGCTGATTAAGGCGTTGCAGCAAGGTTTCGTTAATCACCCGTCCGTGGTCGAGCAGTTCGCAGTACAGGCCGTTCAGCACCGTGTATTCAATACGCAATTGATAGCCCGGCAACACGTCGTGCACCGCTTTTTGCAGCAGGAAGCTGAGGGAGCGCTGGTAGGTGCGCTGTCCGTCGGCATGGGTAATATCAATGAAACGCACGTTGTGCGGACGGTAAATAGCATAATTCAGTCCTTTCAGCCGGTTGTCGACCAGTGCGGCCAGCGGCGGGTAGGGCAGGTTGAGGGAACAGCGCCCGGCCATTTGCAGCAGGGTGGAACCCGGCGTACATGGCATGGTTTCACGGGTGTTTTCACAGAATATTTCAATTGTTTGCATACGCAAATATAGGAAAAAATAGTATCTTTGTAGCAATTAAACCTTAAAAAGATGACGCAACAATCCAATCGCGACGGTTTTTCGTCGAAATTCGGCGTACTGGTAGCTGCTGCCGGTTCGGCCGTGGGACTGGGGAACCTTTGGCGTTTCCCATACCTCGTGGGACAACACGGCGGAGCGGCCTTCATCCTCATTTATGTTTTCTTTCTGCTTGTAATATGCTTGCCTATACTGCTTTCCGAATTTACTATCGGGAGACGTTCCGGTCGCAATGCCATAGGCGCCTTTGAGGTGTTGGCGCCACGCACAGCCTGGAAAAGCATAGGCATAGTGGGTGTGTTGACTTCATTCATCATTTTGGGTTTCTACAGCGTGGTAGGCGGGTGGACAGTAGCTTATATCGCCAAATCGTTCAGCCCGGACTTCCTGCACCGGTTGCCGGGCGCTTTCCGGGATGTTTTTAACGGTTTGACAGCGGCCCCGGTGGAGCCTGCACTATGGTCGATCGGCTTTATTCTATTGACGGCCATGGTGGTAGCCGGAGGCATAAAAAACGGCATTGAACGTTATTCTAAAATTCTGATGCCCTTGCTGTTTGTGATCGTCACCGTGCTGGCCGTCCGCTCCCTCACCTTAGACACGGAGATGCAAGGCGTCCGCTTCCTTTTCGCCCCCGACTTTTCCAAAATTACTGCCGATGCCGTGCTGGCGGCGTTGGGACAGGCTTTTTTCTCCCTCAGCTTAGGCATGGGCTGCATGATTACTTACGGCTCCTATATCCAAAAATCGAACAATTTGGTCAAAACCTCGTTCCAGGTGATGGGCACCGACCTGTTGTTCGCCATGCTGGCCGGCTTAGCGGTGATCCCTGCCGTCTTTGCTTTCGGCATTGCTCCGGGGCAGGGGCCGGGATTGGTTTTTGTTACCTTCCCCGAAATTTTTGCGCAATTACCCTTAGGTAATATATTATCCATTATCTTCTTCATTTTGTTGGCTATAGCTGCCCTTACTTCATCTATTTCTTTATTTGAAGTAATTGTGGCTTATTTGGTGGATGAGAAGCGTTTACGCCGTTTATTTGCAGTAACACTTGTAGCAACGGCCGTGGGGGCCATAGCTGTATTGGCTTCCCTGTCGGAAGGCGTCTTATCCGGCCTCACCGTCGGCGGTAAAAATTTCTTCAACCTGTGCGACTATTTATCGTCCAATATCCTGTTGCCCTCAGGCGGTATTTTAATCGCTCTTTTTGTGGGCTGGTATATGCGTCCCGCCGATGTGAAAGACGAATTGACCAATGGCGGCGCGCTGCGTTTACCGTTGTTCAAAACACTCCTTTTCCTCTTGCGGTTCCTGTCGCCGGCAGCCATTCTGCTGGTGCTGCTCTACAGCCTCGGGTTAAGACCGTGAGATCTTGAGACTTTGAGATGAGAGCGCGTGCCGCGGCGGTAAAGGGTGGAAGGGTGAAGGGTGGAAAGGTGAAGGGTGGAAGGAGTTGA
>DBDM01000056.1 GCA_002293585.1 Bacteroidales bacterium UBA932 | reverse complement strand
TCACATACGCAGTAATATCGGAACTTGGAAGCCTCGATTATGAGCTGTTGTACAGTGGGTTGAATAGCTCGAGGGAGCAAAACACTTCTAACTTAACCCCAGCAATATCGCTATATTTTCTTTTAGCAACAAGATCTCATCCGTTTGCAGACTTCCTACTTTTTTCAGTAAACGCCGGTTATCAATAGCCCGTAGCTGGTCAACCATAATGTCACATTGTTGGTGCAGGCGCTTCCCCGAACGAAGATGCACCCTCAAAATAGAAGCTGCCGGATGCACATTCGTCGTAACGGGACAAACCAATGTCGACGGATGAAAGTCGTTCAGCAAATCGGTTTGAACTACCACTACCGGCCTCACTTTACCGCTTTCCGTACCGCACCGCGGGTTCAGGTCTGCTATCCATATATCATACTGTTTAATCGCCATCGTCCAATTTTTCAAATTCATGTAAAACACTCAAAGATTCTTTGCGCAACATTAATGATTCTTTACGTAGTTGCTGCTGTAGTAGCTTCTTGCGGTTAATATTATTATAATACTGCACCGCATCGTTAATGTAACGGTTACGTGTAAGTTGTATATGCTGTACCATCTGTTCTGTTTCTTTCAATAATTGATCGTCTACTCGTAAAGATATTGTTTTCATGATAATATCATTTTATAACATTAAAATATGATATCACAAATATATATCAAAAAAGCATATCTTCCAAATTATTTCGTGTTCTCCGCCTTCACCTCTAATGTCACCGGCGGGATTGGCGGCACGGAAAGGCCTTCTACCAGCGGGAACCCGCCATATTCCAGGTTACACAAGCCGTGCATAAACCTTGCCACCACCGCCCTGTAGTTTTCCAGCAATTTCCGGTAAGTTTTCTTCCTCCTGTCGAACTGCACTTCGTTGATCCGCTTGTCGACCGGAACTAATATTTCACGGCATAAGGCCGCATGAAAATATTCCACTGCCCGCTGCACGGCCGTTTTCGTCGCCGTAAAATCACCGGTTTGCTGACTGTAATCAATAGTTGCGCCCAACCGCGACACAAAGCGGGCGGCGATATTTTGCTGTTCTTTCAGCGCTTTTTCCAATAAGTCAACTAAGATTATCACCTCAACCGCCGACAACAACTTCTTCCGGTGCACTAAGTTCCTCCAGTCCCACAAGCCCCGGAACAAAGGCGACCAATCGAAGGCTTGCAATAATTTGAAACGGCAAAATTTCATTTTTTCTTCCTGCAGTAATCCCCGGGTTACGCCAAGCGGCAATTCGCAACGCCCGAACTGTTGTACATAAGGATCGGTCTGCAGCGCCTCGATCTTTACCGGCGACGACAACACCAGTCCGTCGAATGAACGGCAACGGCTCAGCGCTACGTAGATCTGTCCGGGGACAAAAGCTTTCGCCACATCCAGTACTACCCGGCCGAACGTTAAACCCCGGCTTCTGCGAATGGTGACCGCCCATGCCAAACGCAAAGGAAACTGCATGAATGAACCTACTTCCTCTTCGTCTATTATATATTGTTTTTTATCATACACGTAGCGCAGGTTACGCCACCTTTCCCGTTCCACCCCGACCTCTCTTTCCGCCCCTTCCGGGTACACGAACACCGCGTCGTCGGCCAGGCGAGTGACTACAGCCAGTTGACCGTTACAATAACGGCGTTTATCCGTAGCATCATTTTTCACAAACATTACCTGCGCACCTACTTTCAGTACCAAATTCATATCGGCCGGCATAGCGTGTTCCGCAAATTCGCCGCTCAATATTCCCGTATAACAACGCATCTCTCCCCGCAGTCTTTCCAGGGCTTCCGTATTAATACGGTTAGCGCGGTAATTATGGGCCGTCAGCATAATATACTTACTTCCATCGAGAGGAGAAAACGAGGGGATATAACGACTGTTCAACAAACGCATATCACCGGCCGAAAGGTTGCCGCAGCGAATTTCATTCAAAAAATCGACAAATGCCCTGTCGTGTTGCCGGTAAACATTTTTCAATTCGATATACACCGGCGGACAACGTTTTATAACGTGAGAATGGAAGAAAAACAGACTGTTATAGTAATGCCGCAATAAATATTGTTCGTCGTCTTTAATTACCGGCGGCAACTGGAACAAATCTCCGATATATACCATCTGCACGCCTCCGAAAGGCGCACTGTTATGGCGCACCCGGCGCAATATTAAATCAATGGCATCCAGCACATCGGCGCGTAACATATTCACATCGTCGATCACCAGCACTTCCAACATCCGCAACACAGCCAACTTTTCGTTGCTCATGCGGAGATAATACGTTAGACGTCGTTCGCCGCCTTCGTTGGGCACAAAAGGCTCAAAGGGGAGCTGGAACAATGAATGCAAAGTGATTCCGCCGACATTAACAGCCTCTACACTGGTAGGCGTCGCCACGATCATCTGCTTCTTTGTATTCCGGCGAATATATTTCAAAAAACTGGTTTTACCGCTACCGGCTTTCCCTGTTAAAAAAATGTGCCGTTGGGTGTTTTCAATGAAATCAACTGCCATGTGAAATTCCACATTATCGGCGTCGGGTGTAAAAAAAGTGGTTGTCATATTTTTAATGTTTAAAAAATTGTTGTAATTGCTTACGCTTTCGGGTATATGGCGTTAGGAAGATATTCCAGTGTATGTTCACTACCGGAGAATATAATAGACACTACATCCAATTGTACTTCCATTTCCAGTTTATAGTAGCGGATATAGGCATGCGCAGCGGCAATCAGGTTGCGCTGTTTGGCATGATTGATCGTGTCGCAGGGACGGCGTTCGAAGAATGAGCTGTTGAGCGAACGCACCTCTACAATGTGAATGCGGCCGCTCTTTTCAGCAACAATATCAATCTCTTTGTGGCCTATGCGCCAGTTGATGTTACGAATAG
>DBDM01000144.1 GCA_002293585.1 Bacteroidales bacterium UBA932 | reverse complement strand
CCCCCGCCGTATATTCTCGCTTCTGTCTTCTGCCGAAAAGCCCAGGTCGGAACACAAGCCGTGCCGCAGGTTATCGCCATCCAGAATGCAAGTATTCACGTGCTGCTCCACTAATTTTTGCTCAATAATTTTGGCAATGGTTGATTTACCCGACCCGCTCAACCCGGTTAGCCACACCGTTAGCGGGTTGTGGCCCAGCATGGCAAACCTTTTTTTGGCTTCAACCCCGCTGGTTTCTTTATATACATATTGACTTTTGGGCAATTTTTCTTCATCAATCATTTGATTGAGTATAATTCCTCCGCCGCTGGTTTGGTTGGTGTTGCGGTCAATCAAAATAAAAGACCCCATTGCCCTGTTTCGTTCAAATGGGTCGAATATCAGCGGGCGGAGCAGTGTTATCTGCACCCTGCCTACGTCGTTCATGTGATACGTATCGGCTGGAATGCGCGATAGTTTGTTTACATCGTATTTATACCGGATGGCTTTGACACGTGCGGGTACCTGCTGGGTGTTGGATTTTAATATATACTCCGTATGCAACTGTATGGGTTGGTCATCCATCCAAACCACCATAGCTTCTATGGAATTGGCTGTCTGCGGCACATTGTTGGGCTTGGCCAGTACCGAGCCTCGCGAAATATCCAGTTCATCTTCTGTAGTCATCACCACAGGCAGCGGTGCAAAGGCTTCGGATAGTTTTCCGTCAAAGGATTCAATGGTTTTTACTTTTGTACGTTGGCGCGAAGGGAACACAATAATTTCCTCTCCGGGGCGCACAATGCCCGAAGCGATATTGCCCGCATACCCCCTGAATTCGGCATTGGGGCGGATAACATATTGAACAGGAAAACGAAAATCAATCAGGTTTTGGTGATTGACCGTCGGGATATTTTCAAGGTAATTGAGCAGCGAGCCGCCGGCATACCACTTCATATTGGGGCTTGGCGTAACCACATTGTCGCCCGCCAAAGCCGATATGGGAATGAAGTGTAGCGAGTCGATAGTGAATTTCCCGGAAAATTTCAGGTACTCATAGCGAATGGCATTAAACACCGATTCATCGTAATTGGTCAAATCCATTTTGTTAACCACTACTACAATGTTGCGGATGCCCATGAGCGTGGCAATGAGACTGTGCCTGCGGGTCTGGTCTTTGATGCCGTTTTGCGCATCCACAAGCATCAGCGCCAAGTCGCAGTGCGATGCTCCGGTGGCCATGTTGCGGGTATATTGTTCGTGTCCGGGTGCGTCACAAATAATGTAGCTTCGTTTTTCCGTCGAGAAATATCGGTACGCTACATCAATGGTGATGCCCTGTTCCCGCTCCGCCTTCAGTCCGTCGGTGAGCAGTGATAAATCTATGTCGTTACCGGTAGTGTTAAAGGTTTTGGAATCCTTGTATATGGCCGCTAAATGATCCTGGTAAATCAGCCGGGAATCGTACAGCAGGCGGCCGATTAAGGTTGATTTTCCGTCATCGACGTTGCCGGCCACCAGGAAACGCAACATTTCTTTCCGTTCATGCCGTTTCAGGTAGCTCTGCAGGTCTTGGTTGATCAGCTCCTTTTCCCGAACAATATAATCATCTTTTCCAGCCATGTTTATAAATATTCAACGTTTAAAAATAACCGTCACGCTTTTTTTCTTCCATACTTGACTGTGCGTCAAAATCAATAGCCCGTCCTTGCCGCTCCGAAGTGTTCACGAGTAACATTTCCCGCACAATTTCATCAATTGTTTCGGCGTCTGACGCGATGGCACCGGTGAGCGGGTAGCAGCCCAGGGTGCGGAAACGCACTTTCCGCATTACCGGTTTTTCACCGGGCAGCAGTTTCATCCGCTCGTCATCGGCTAAGATCAGCATGCCGTCACGCTCCACCACAGGTCGTTCCTTGGCGTAATACAGCGGCACAATGGGAATAGCTTCTATTTGAATATAGCGCCAAATGTCTAATTCCGTCCAGTTGGAAAGGGGAAAAACCCGGATGGATTCACCTTTCTTAATCCCGGTGTTGTAGAGATTCCACAATTCCGGCCGCTGGCTTTTGGGATTCCATTGATGGAATTCATCCCTGAAACTGAAAATACGTTCTTTCGCCCTCGATTTCTCTTCATCCCGCCGCGCTCCGCCGAAAGCAGCATCGAAATGATACTTGTTTAATGCCATTTTCAGCGCGTCGGTTTTCATGATGCGCGTGTGTACTTCCGATCCGTGGTCGAAAGGGTTAATTTGTTGCGCAATGCCGTCGGGATTGGTGAAAACAATTAAATCAATACCGGTTGCTGCTTTCATTTTTTCGCGAAAATCAATCATCTCGCTGAATTTCCACAACGTGTCCACGTGCATCAGCGGGAAAGGTATCTTGTCGGGATAGAAAGCTTTTTGTGCCAACCGAAGCATGACCGACGAATCTTTGCCGATGGAATATAACATCACCGGTCGCTCGAATGTTGCTGCAACCTCCCTTAGAATGTGGATGGATTCCGCTTCTAATTGTTTCAGATGTGTGATTGTATAATCCATGATGAACACTTAACGGAGCATTTTATACAGTACTAACAAGCCCAACAGCAAAGTCGCCCAGCCTATGGCTTTTTGAAGAAAGCCGTCCGGTAGAATTCTGACGGTTTTTGCAGCAGGTATCACCGATAGCATGGAACCGAAACAAAGCGGAATTACATAAAACCAGTTTAGTTTTCCGCCCAGCAGGAAAAATGCGATGAGCCCGATCAGGCAGGTAAAGCATTCGCAGATGGAGGTGATGACGATAGCTTCCTTTTCTTTGATCCCGGCGGTTAATTGCCCGCCGGTCATTAAGGGACCGTAGCCGCCGCCGGACAGCCCTTTGTTAAAGGCTGCAACGGTGCCCAAAATCAATAATTTTATCCGGCTTAACGACTGTTTGGATTTTTTGCCGAAAAAATGGCTGTAGATAATGTAAATACCGATACATATAATCATCACGGCGATGTATAGGTTGATGTAATTTTGCCCCTGGGATGGGAGTTGCGTTCCCAAAAAGGTGGCTATCGCTACGCCGATGACCGATGGTATGGCCAAATAATAGAGCGCCGTTCTGATGTTTTTGTTCTTGATTAAATTGACATTGCCTTCGCGGTGGTGGGCGATGCCGGAAGAAAAGCCGGTCAGCAGTTCCGACAACAGTATGGCCGGAACAATATCCTGCCGCAATACGCCGAAGGTGAGTAATAGCGGCGTCAGCGTGGTGCCGTAGCCCATGCCCAATGAACTGTCGATATATTCGCAAAAAGCGGATATGACAACAAGAAATATAATAATCGCCCATTCCGGAATGGCGAATGAGGAAAACGTGGAGTTGGCGGACAGTACGGCCACTATGGCCGCAATTAGCAGGCACGCTATCCATATACCGGTAATTGTTTTCTTGTGTATCATGTGTTGATGTTTAATTTTTCCCATTTTTCCCTGAACCTTTGTATTTCTTCTTCCGTATAAAAATGTTGTACGAACGGTGATGAATATACTTTGTCCAATACGGCAGACTCAATTTCTAATTCGCGTTTGAACGCCTTGTACTCATTGGCGTATTGCTTGTTCTCGGCTTTGTTTTTTTCTCTCAGCAGCCATCGGCCTACGCCTGAATAGCTGCTCATCGCTTCCTGAAATACACGGTTGATATCTTCAAAACGGATCACCAATACCGAAAAATTGTCCTTGTGGTATATGGCGTACCCTTTGTGCGGATTAAACGGCTCGTTCAGTATGTCAATGCCCGAAAAGGCGGCTAATTCGTTGCAGCACCAGTTGGCCGGATAGTCATAATCAACCTGCCGGTTGCCTGCCGTCATTCTTTTCAGCGATTCAATGTCGTGCAGGTTGAGTTGCTGGAATATCTGTGAAATGATTTGGTTTAAGGGCTCCCGCACCAGTGTTATAATTCTGATGTGATTCTGCGGATGTTTGGCGATACAGTTTCGTATTTTCCGGGCATGCAACGTGTGTATTTTTCGGTACAGCTGATTGTCCCAGTGGGCGCTGTTGCCCAATTGTTCTTCTTGCCGTCGCAGGTTGGCCTCGCTTAAATAGTGCATGGCAAATACAGGCACATGGGGCAACCGCCCGGTCACAGCGTCCAACACCGACATGGAGGCGACTTTCCCCATGGTGTATATCAGATAAATGGAATCACGGGTTTGTTTTGCTTCTCGCGGATGTTGCAGCCGGTATAGTGTTTTCCTGCACCATTCATAGATATATCGCCGGAGATTAAAACTTTTGTTTTTTATTCTTCTCCGCAACATCCATAATTTGCCGGACAGGGGAATATGTTTTATTGCTGTTCCCATACGCCTCGGTTTATATCGTAAAAAGCAGGCAGGGCATGGCCGTGCGGGTCAAACAGGGCAACGGGGTAATGCTCTTCGTTGTTGTAGGAACACATGCCCCAGTAAAACATTTCGGGGTGTAAGCAGGGGCGGATATGATGTTGTATAAAGGTGGAAAAATGCTTCAGATACGCTTGTTGCCCTTCGGGGGAGTAGGGTATATCATCGCATTTCCAGTGGCCGAACCATGCCGATGTTTTTTGTTCGGTGTGCATGTAGCCTATTTCGCACAGGATTATTTTTTTGCCGGTTAATTGTGCAACGTCTGTTACTGTTTTTTTCAATTGCTTCAGGGGACCATGCCATACGGGATAGTAGGACAATCCTACCAGGTCGTAGTCCACTTTCCGCTTCTCCATTAAGGCATACCACTCGCAGGCCTTTTCGGCCGAGTAGCTGAGGTCGGTGTGTAACACGATCCGGGCGGACGGAAAATATTGCCGGCACAGGTAGTGCGCTGTTTTGATAAAGTCAACATATTCGTAGGGACTGCTCAGATAGGGCCACAGCAGGCCGTTGGATATTTCATTGCCCACCTGCACATACCGCACATTGATGTTGGTGGATTGTACAGCTTCGAAAATAGAGATTAAATAATCAATAAAGCAGCTTTTCAGTTGTTTGATGTTAGAGAAATTCCACGATGCAGGAATGTCCTGATGCGAAGGGTCTGCCCAGGTGTCGCTGCAATGAACGCACAGATACAGGCTTTTTTGTTGCATGCCTGCCTGGCCGAACAAATCCAGTGTGCGCTGAACGGGTAGCAGGGGTGAATTGGGGGCGAAAAAACTTACACGCAGGCAGTCAATAGTTGCTCTGTCCAGCACCTCTGCGAGGCCAAGCATATTCCCGTTCACATAAAACGGGGCGGGGCTGTCCAACAAATAAGTGGTTGCGTCTGCCTGTAGTTTCATCACTGGTTTAATTTTTTCTGAAAGTTCTCATATATTTCCGGATCCTTTGTTTTCAACATCTCTACTAAGTGTTTAAATTTTGACAGCAATGTGGCGTCATATATTTTTCCCGGCTTGTTGGCATTGCCGGTGTATCCTTTATTCCAGTTCAGCAAGGGATTGTAGTGCCAGCATTCCCAAAATGACACGCTCGACAGCGCATAGTTGTGAAAATCGTTCCGGGCGGCGTTGTAGGCGTTTGATTCGGAAACGTCTTTAAATTGGCGGTTCTGGGGAACCACTACCGGCGCCACATATACAGGAATGTTTAAGGCTTTGGCCATCATCATCAGGTCAATATCATCCAAGTCAATCGGGAACATCAGCCTCCGTTCCCACAAGCGGTATTGCTCCCATATCGTTCTTAAAAAATCGCCGCGCACCGTCAGGCAGTGCCCGGTTACCCAGTCTACTTGTTCGGGCTTTTCCACCTGGTGTTTGTGTTCGTTGAATACAATGAACGAACCGTCAACATTGAAATTCCCGAAAAATGTTTCATTGCTGCCGAAGTCGGATTGCGACACGCCCAGCAGTCCGGCCTTTGTTCCTTCGGCATAGCCGAGTAGCGACTCCAGCCATTGCTCCGGCATGATCACGTCGTTATCTACATAAATAACATAATCGTACGACAGGCCGTAATGGTTGATCATATCGCGCGCGCCATTACAATTTCTGTTTTCAATGGATATGAAACGGACGCTGTGTGCTAGTGCCCATTCGCTCAATTGTTGTTTTGCCGGCCTTTCCGAACCATTGTCAATGATCAGTAAATCGAAGGGGAGGCGGGTGTTCTGCAGCGTCTCTAAAGCCAGTAATGTAAAGTCTAACCGGTTGTGGCTTATCAAGCCTACGAGCACTTTTTTGTTCAGTAACTTTATATCCATCATGGCTTATGCTTTCGTAAATAAATAATCGTCGATGAGCAGGGCGTCCAGTTCCGATTTTAGCAACGTGTCTAAGGAGTGCAACGGTGTTTCGTTGATGGGCTCTCCTTTGGTATTTAATGAGGTATTCAGTACTACCGGTACGCCTGTCGCTTCGTAGAATGTTTTAATCAGCTGGTAGAAGTCCGGGTTATTGTGCGGGTCGGCCGTCTGAAGGCGCGCCGAGCCGTCCACATGGATAGTGGCTGCCATCTTTTCTTTGGCTTCCGGACGGCAGACGGGTGCAAAGCTCATGTAGGGACTGTAGCCGGAAAAGTCGATGTACTTTTCGGTGTGTTCTATGAGCACCGAGGGGGCAAAGGGGCGGAAGGCTTCCCGGAATTTTACTTTGGCGTTGATAATGTCCTTCATTGCCGGATTGCGGGGGTCGGCCACAATGCTTCTGTGTCCCAGCGCACGGGGACCCGATTCGGAACGCCCCCGGTGGATGCCAACAATTTTCTGGGCGATGAGCAATTCCACCACGGCTTTGTTTTGCGCATCCTCTTGGGGAATATGCTGCACGTTGAGGTTATGTTTTTTAGCTTCTTCAACAGCTTTCAGCTTGTCATTGTCCTGCTGTGGCATGCCGCGGTAAGGATGCCAATGTGTGTTGGCTTTGCGGGGATGTTGCAGTATGTTGTGCCAAAGATATAATGCAAAACCCATAGACAGGCCTGCATCGTTGGGGGCGGAAGGTACATAGATATTTTTATACAGTTTTGTTTTCCGTATGGCTTCGTTCATCACACAATTCAGCGCCACACCGCCCGACATGCACAGGTTTTCGGAACGCTTTGTGCCGGCAATCAGTTTTTCCAATATCGAAATGGCCATTTGGTTGGTGGCTTCCTGCAGGCTGAATGCCATATCTTCCTCTTCTTTGGTCAGTACGCCGGGCTGTTCTTTGTGGCCTATCAGATGAAAAGGAATGGCTTGCGTGTGGTCGGGAAATTCCTCCATCCACAAATAGCGGATGCCGTTTTGTTCACGCCCGAATTTTTCATATAAGCCGTTTACATACTTGACAGTGCCGTATGGCGCCAGCCCCATTACCTTTCCGGCCGCCGACATGGCGCCGAAAATCCGTCCGGCCAAGGCATTCCAGAACCATCCTAAATTCTGGTTGTTTAAATCGGATATCAATTGAATATCGGTGCCGCACGCTTTGCACAGCAAGCCGTAGGTGAAGTTGCCGCCGCCGTCCAGCGATAAAATATCGGCATCGTCAAAGGGTGATAAATAGTACGACATGGCCACATGCCCCAAATGGTGCGCGATCTGGTAAGCTGGCATCCGCCGCCCGCAGATGTCGATTTCTCCTTTGCCCCAGCCCGTGGCGTGGGTATATTCGCCGCCGGTGACTTTACCGGTGGTGGGCATATCTTTCCACACAGGTATGGAGGTCGCCACACAATCAATATCATCAATAGTTAGCCCGATGCTTGCCAGTATGGCCGGCACATGCTCTTCCAGCGAGCCTTCATCATACCGGATTCTGGTGATCCTTTCTTTTTCTACGTGAAGCACTACCTCGCCATTGTCAATGACGCACACATTGGAGTCGTGTGCACAACTAATCCCCAATATTTTCATATATCATTAAGGTTAAAACGATAAAACGCACAAAGATAGGATTTTTTTTGAAAATGAAAAAAATGGAAGAGTGGAAAAGTGAAAGGCGTGATTTGGATATAACTTGATTATAACGAGTTATTTACAGTGCATTCGTTTATGGTTGCGGAAATATTATGGCCGGGAGGTATTCATGTCCATAAATGTCTCCGGATTTTTATCAGCCGGATGAGCATTTCATCATCTTCGTCATATTGTGCCAAATCTCCATCACAGGTGATATCTGTTTCATATAACGTTTTTCGTTTGTTCCACCAATCGTATAACGCTTCAATCTCTTTTTTGATATTCCGGTATTCCTCCGTTGTTGTCCAGTCGAGATGACCGGTTAATAGTTTTTCGTTCTCAATACAGTCTGTCAGTAGTGCAAAGCAAGCATGGAGCATGACCGAATCGTTGTCCCTCCATTCGCCTTTGGGCAGCGTTTTGATTTTTAATACTTGCGGATTTTTCATTTATGCCTGTTGTTTACGCATGGGAACTGCTGCGGAATTTGTAGCCTATGTGTTTTTTTTGTTTAAAATAGTCGGCGTCTTTTGTTTCAGTTTCGGTGTTGTCCACGTCCTCCTTTTCAATGAGGATGAGGCGGCCGGTCTGTGCTGTTTCATCCATGTTGCCCGCCGCCACCAGTCGTGATGCGAGGTTAGGGATAATGCGGTTTTCGAGTAGGGTAATAATGTAGCGTCCGTTGCCGAATTTGCTGTCACGGTGGCTGCATGCTTTTTCCACCGTGAGGCGCAAGGTGGCGTGTGCCTCTGCGGTCATGACATATTGGTTGGTCTCCAGGTAGGTGTCGGCGATCTGCATCAGTTCATCCACGCTATAGTCGTCGAAATGGTACACGTTGGGCAGGCGCGACTTCATGCCGGGGTTTTCATTCAGCATATCGATCATCGGATTGGGATAACCGGCCAGAATAATGCAAATATCCCTGTTGGTTTCATCGGACAAGGTGGTGAGTAACGTTTCCATAATGCGCCGCCCCGGGTCTTTGGGGTCATCCTTCACCAGCAGGCTGTAGGCTTCGTCAATGAACAGCACGCCTCCCTGGGCGCGTTCTATCGCCTGGTTAGTTTTTTCTTCCTCGCTGCCGTAAAATTTTCCGGTGAGCGAATTGCGTTCTTCGATCACCACATGCCCTTTGGTCAGCAGTCCCAAATCATGAAATACCTTTCCCATCAAGCGCGCCACGGTGGTTTTTCCTGTGCCGGGGTTGCCTAAGTAAACGGAGTGCAGGGCAATGGGCTTCACGGCATAGCCTGCCTGTTTGCGGGCTTCATTGTATTTCACCTTGTCCACGTAGCGTTTCAACTCCTTTTTCAATTGGGTCAGCCCAATCATGCCATTGATCTCCTCCATGGCATTGATGTTCATCGTGGATGCGGAGAGTACTTGCTTTCCGCCGTGCAACCTGCGCGGCTGCACCGACACAGGGTTGAAGGGCGTTTCAATGTCTTTGTCGCCAATCACGAAAGGCGCTTCAATGATGAGTTCATTCATGAACACCACTTCCACGCGGTAGTTGCCCTTGCGCCAGAACGACTGCTTCTCGTCGCCGAACTTTGCGAAGAAATGGAATTGATTCTTGTCGCCTCCCTCAATAGGCTCGCCATTGTGCCACGTGCGTTCCTGTATCAGCATGCCCCGCTGGTCGAAAACCGAAACAATAAATTCGGCCGGCCACGCAGCATCAAGCTTGTTCCGCGCGAGGAAGAAAGCGTCAATCGCCGCTAATTTGTCGATATTAAAGCCTGTCAGCGTATTCTTCCTGTAATCGGTTTGCGCTTCGCCCTCGTTCCTGCGGTAGAAAGAAAAATCTTCCAATGTAAAACATTTGCCATAGTCATCCGGCATATCGACTATGTAAAAATCAGGGCCTTGGGCTTCCTTGTCGTCGATGCAGACGGTGACATAATACTTGCCCGGCTTGTGGGCGAGCGCTTCAAAACAGGTGCTGTAAGTAGATTCATCATCCGATGCTTCCATGCTGGCATGAATGGTTTGCTCTTCAATCTCCTCGTCATCAGCACTGTGTAGCTTCAGGGCAATATCGCCTTCCCAACCCTTTATTTGATAATTGTTATTCGTCAGCGTAATGTCCATGTAAATAGCAGCGGCCTCGCTTTGGCGAAATACCGACCGCCATTTTTCTTCATAAGCCGATGCTTCGTCCTTGCAAAAGAAGCCGGCGCCTTCTATAGACACATCTTCTGTGTCCATGTCATCAGCATCCAGGCACTCATCATGTACATCAATGTCGTTTTCGTAAATTTCCATATTTTTATTTTAATTCATTACACCCTGCCTGTAGATTGAGCATCTAACGCAAAATTATACAAAGATATGAAAAGAAAAGAAAATTAGGCTGTTTGATAGTTTAAATAATTCTTTGTATCTTGCAGCAATTTTTGATTTTGTATTGAATAATACTTACTTACAAGGATATGCAAAATTTTCAGGAGAAAGCACAGGAACAGACTGCGAGTAAGCCGGTACGGCAAACGGCGGACAAGCAGGAGGCTGCCGTCTATAAATGCCCTAACTGCGGGGCTACGCATGCGGCCAATGATAGGTTCTGTTCCGAGTGCGGAATGGGATTGAAAGGTACTTCGTGTGCGTATTGCGGTGCGGAGACACAACCGAATTGGGAAATTTGTCCCGCCTGCGGACATAACCTGCAAGCCGAACTGTGCTCCTTTTGTGGCAGTGCCATGGATGCCGACAACGCTTTTTGTCCGGAGTGCGGTAATCCCCGTACCGGTATTATGTGCCCGGGCTGCCAGACCTTGAACTTCCGCAGTTTTTGCCGGAAATGCAACGCCCCACTGAATGCGCAGGCGCAGGCAGCCCTGGAAGAAGCACGCAAAGACCCCAAGGTGCAAAAAGCCATTGCCCTGGTGGAGGAACTCGCCGAACTCGAAGCCTTTTTATTTGCGCCGGCCGAAGAAGAGGAAGCGGTGCCGCCGGAAATTGCCGAGTTGTCGGAAGAAAACCGCCGGCTGGTCGACCAGTACAAAGATTTGTTGGCAGCTTTTCGCGGACAGCAGGCGCCGACAAAAACGGAAGAGCGGAAGGAAGAAACACCCCCGCCTGCACCGAAGCTGAAGCCGGGTTTCTCAATCAACATCGCAAGTAAAGAAGAAGCGATGAAAAAATACAAGGAAAAATTAGCTGAAATGCAAGCCACCTTAGCCTCGATGATACCCGATGCGGGCATGACACCGCAGCTACAGCGTGATTATTATTCGGCGCGAAAAGTGGAAATCGTTACCAGAACGAAAGTAAAAGTGCCACTCTATTGGGTTTGTAATGCCTACGGCTGCGAGCACAGTCAGCCCAATGACTGCGTTGAACCCTGGAAGGGTGGGAAGTGGGTATACGACGAGCACGAGGAGGTGTCATCCACTTGGGTGCGCCAGTAATTTAAACTTTTAACCGTAAACTTGTAAACCAAACAAACTATGTTAAATGATTCAGAAAAAACAATGCGTCCCGGTTCAGACGCGGAAGCAACGATAAGGCCGGAGGAGCCAGCGGAAAAGACCATACGCCCGGTTGCCGACGTGGAGAAAACCGTGCGTCCGGCGGCTGATGCGGAAAAGACCATGCGCCCTGATAGTGCGCAGGATGCTAAAACACTACGTCCCGACCAGCAGCAGGAAAAAGCAAAAATCGTAAACCAGCAGTTTACGGAATTTGAAATAGGCAAGGTCAAATATAAGGTAGTTAAAACAATTTCCGAAGGCACGGGCGAAGCGCAGATTTTTTTGGTGGAACATAAAGGAAAGCAGTTTGCGCTGAAATTATATTATGTGGGTATTATGCCGCCACCTAACCACGATATTATGGAAATGGTGAAAAAGGCGGCGGGGACAGGCCTGTTGGTGGCTACGCTGGATCACGGTGTTTGGATCAATCCGCAGACGCAGGAGAAGCGCGACTACGAACTGATGGAGTTTTGCGCCGGCGGTTCGCTGGATCAGTTGAAAATTGACGGCAACGAAAAACTCCTGGGTGAAATTGCTATACGTTGCGCTATGGCATTGAGTTTTTTACACAAACAACAGGTAATTCATCGCGACGTGAAACCGGCCAACTTCTTTTTCAGGACAGATGCCCGGAGCATTGATGATTTGGCGTTGGCTGACTTCGGCATTACCATTCCCTCCGACAAAAACGGCAAGCTGACTATTCAGGCCTCGGTGCATAGCGCACAACAACTCCGGACGCCTATTTACACAGCGCCGGAATACTATGATTTCTCGAATGTGATTGATGGAAAAATCCAGATCAGCAACAAAATGGATTTTTTCTCCCTGGGTATGATGCTGCTCACGCTTTGGAATGGTGAGGAAATTTTTAAAATGAGCGAGTATGAACTCAACGGTCTGAAAAAAAGCGGAAAGTTGCCCTATCCGAAAGATGTCAGCGAGCATACATTGCAACTAATGAAAGCACTGACCCTGGCTGATCCCAATGTTCGCGCCGACTTTGATCAGGTGGTGCGGTGGGCGAAAGGTGAAACCATTTACAATTTACAGGCGGAAAAAGACAATATTTCCAATTTCAACATTGTCTTTAACAGTTCCAAAAATCAAATCGCCCACTCGCCGCAGGAGTTGGTGAAATTCATGATGGAAGATAGTGCTCTGGCCATAAAATATTTGTATCAGGGTAAGATTGAGGAGTGGCTGGAAGGCATACACCGCAATGAATTGGCGGCCGAACTGCACGAGATTACGGAAAAGCGTTTCCCGAAAGATGAAACCGCCGGGTTTTACGCCGCCTGCTATTTCTTAGACGATGAGTTGCCGTATGTGGATGCGAAAAGCAATGCACTCAATTCACCGCAGGAAATTGCCCTGTCGTTAAAGAATAACTTCAAGCATTACGAAAAAGCATTGGCCAATAAGAATGATTCACTCTTCTTGTTTTTCAATGCCCGCGGTGCGGCCAACGTTACGCAGGAATTTGCTCCCCTGTTCAATAAAGACGGGAACAACCGCGATGCACTGCTGCAGCTCATTTACACACTCGACCAGACACTGCCGTGGATCATCACTACCGACGAGAATAAAACCATTGAATGCTATAAGCCGGAAGAAGTGCTCAATGCAAAGCACAGTAACGGTTTTAGCGATGAATCGTGGAATGATTTGATTGGCGAGGCCTTTTTGGTTTGGTTGCGTCACAACGACCCGGCCATAGAAGGTAAAATCCGCTCTACAAAAGGGCACAACGAACGCCAGACGGTGGTGTTGTACAACCTCAGTCCGAAAGTGGCCTACAATTTCCAGATGGACGAAAGCGCCGGTAATTATTTCTTCACCGCCGAAGAAATGGGGAACTACATGAACTTGCGTATGCAGGAGTACATTGCAGACGAGAAGGACAGTTTCGCCAGTGGCCAGTTGGATATGATGTGCGATATTGATAATACGCGCTTGTACGATTATTTCAAGTCGAAAGGAGTTTATGACGATAAAATTGCCTGGATAAAACATTGTACCAATCTGAAATCAAAAGACAATGTCAATAAAGCGGGCCCCTACAATTGGAGGATTGGGGTCTATAAGGCCATCAAAGGCTTGGGCTATGCGCCCTTCTATTATTTCCCCAAAAGTGATAAACGGGTGTATACCCTGGATGAATTGCAACAGATTCCATCCAAAGAAGTAAAAGATGCCATCCAAACAGGCTGTTTACAAGATTGGCTCACGTTATTTTACCAGGAAGATCCCGCACTCGACCTCAAGACGAAATATACGTATGAGAAAGCAACGGTAAAATATCTTGAGCACCTGAAAAAGCTGGATGGGGAGCATGTTGATGTAAAAAATTATTACGTCGGGAAGAAGGCGGTGAATAAAACGCTCTCCTACCTTAAGCGGAAACATAGGGTGCACCTTCTGTCGAAAGTGCTGGTTGGTGCGCTCACACTGCTGGCAGCTGTGGTGGTTATTCTCGGTCTCTTGAATGTGCATATTCCGATTAACGCAGAAGACCACAAAGGCTGGATTGCTATTGTGGCCGCCGTTTTCGGTATACTTGGCCTATTGGTGATGTACTTTGCGGCGAATAGCGGTTGCTTAGTTAACTTGATTGTTGGCGGCGTGGTCTATGTTGTAGTCGGGTTGATTTTGTATTTCTGTGTCCCGTATGTGGGCTACATTGCGGCCGGTCTGCTTGTACTCATGCTCATCTTCTGGTTCATTAAGTCCTATATCAAGTATTCCATGCAGACTAAGGCGCATAAGAACTTATTGCACCCGTCTTTTGAAGAATTGGAACTCGAACCCCTGCATTTTACTTTCTCTGACGATCAAACATTCAAATCGTCTATTGACGATGACTCTCACGACTACGCCTATTATTTAAGTACAGGTACGAAGAAGTTTTATAAACAGTTAATTTTTCCCTGGATACTGATCATCGGCTTGGGATGCTTGATGTATTNNGCTTCATCGCAAAGCGCAGGATGGCTGATTGATGCAGAAATTTCCCAGGCGTTGAAAGGCGAATGGCAGGGCACCTTTGAAGGCCGCAATGCTACGTTTACCATAGTTGATGCCGCTGCACATGAAGTGAATGCCCGCATCAGCGTACGATATACCAACCAAACAACCGAAACGCTGAAGGGCACGGTGGATATGGAGGAAAAGACTTTCCATTTTGACGATACGCGTCCCGATAATGGCGTTTTAGACGGTGAATATAATGGTACGTTCAACGATGATTTCACGACGTTCTCCGGGATTTATCAGAATTATACGACGAAAAAGCAGGTGAACTTCAATTTCTCCAAAGGAACAGCAACGTCAAGCCGAGAAACCGCTTCCAATGCTTCTTCGGCAGGTGCAAAAACACCTCCTGCAACAAAAGCAGCGGCCGGAACAAAGGCGCCGGCGGCAGTGCAGGAAACGCCTAAGCAAGCACCTGCAGCGGCACCAATACCAGTACCAACAGAAACAAAAGTCGCGGCGGCAAAAGCTTCGCAGTGGCCCTATAGTTTTAACCCGCGGCCCCGCGCCAAACAAAATGGTGCTAATAAACAACTGTTCATCGACAGGGCGAATAGTGAAGGGGGCAAGTTTTATCTGTTCTTTACGGGAGCAGCGCAAGGCAATGGCGGCGATGGCGATTACGGTGCATTTTGGAACAACCGTAACCAAATTGTATTGACTAATCTGGACAACGCTTCGCAAACGTGGAAGCCCGTGGACAAGGGCGAAGATGAGCATTTCACGAAAGTGACTACCGGTTTTTATCTTGTTTTTGAAGGCGTAAGCGGTACCCGCTTCTCCTTGCAGGGAACCAATAATTACATTTTTGAAGAGATCATTATTAAATAACGTACATAATAAATTACAATAAAGCCAATGAATTGTCCGAAATGCAATAAGCCGAATCGCGATAAAGCCGTTTACTGCAAATGGTGTGGTGCCAATGTGGTTACCAAATCCAACGCCCCCTTGCAGGCACTGGTGGGGATGGAACAGGTGAAAAACCAATTGCAGGATTTGGTCAAAACCTGCGAAAGTATTCAGGAAAGGGCCAAAGCCACAGGGGTGAAAAAACGCCTGGGCATGGATATGGTCATTACCGGGAACACGGGTACCGGAAAAACTAAGCTGGTAGACGTGTTGCAGCACCTGCTCTATTCTACGGATGTGGTCAAAAATCCGAAGGCGGTGATTGTTGACGCTGTGGATTACGAAGATTTTTCGAAGAAAGATGACAAGGTGGATAACTGGAGTGAGAATATCAAGAAAGCGAAGGGTGGCCTGCTGGTTATAGAAAATGCGCAAAAGCTGTTGCCGCAAAAGGCTTCCGACGACATCAACAAGCTTGATAAATTATTCAAGTGCATGAACGACGAGTGGAACAATGATCCTATTGTGATTCTGTCGGGATTGTCGGGACTGAAAACATTTATGATTACCAATCCCGACGTGGCCAACCGCTTTGAATACCATTTCGATTTGAAGGATTTTTCGGCGGAAGAATTGCTGGAAATTTGTGCCGGACGATTGAAGGATGATGATCTGGACTTGCCGGATGATGCACGGGAAAAACTCGAACGGATATTCAAATACGAAATACGCAACAAAAAGTCGGACTTCGGTAATGCCCACTTAGCCATTCAAAAAGCAGAGAAGATTTATGCCACGACCATCAAGCGTGACCCTAAGGCGAAGGCCGTGCTGCCTGATGATATTCAGGGTATGGAGTTCCGCCGGAAAACCTATGATGAAATCATGGCCGAGCTCGATGAGTTTGTAGGTATTGATGACATTAAGGAAACCATACAGAAACTGATTCATAAAATGGATCTTGAGCGTGAGCGCAAAGGTGGCAATGCCAAGCGGGAGGTTAAAGACCATTTTCTCTTTTTGGGCAATCCCGGCACGGGAAAAACCACCATTGCCCGTGTTTTTGCAGACATTCTCAACTCGCTGGATGTATTGCCTACCGGACAGTTGGTGGAAGTGGACAGGAGTCAGCTGGTGGCCGGCTATGTGGGGCAGACAGCGCTGGCGGTGCAGGATGCCGTGGATCGTGCTATGGGTGGTATTCTTTTTGTGGACGAAGCTTATGCACTCAAGCAAAGCGACAGCGATAATTTCGGGCAGGAGGCCATCGACACTTTGTTGAAGCTGGTGGAAGACAACCGTGGAAAGTTTGTCTGCATTGCTGCCGGCTATTCCAAGGAAATGGCTGATTTTCTAACGGCCAATTCCGGTATGGCGTCGCGCTTTAATGAAACGGTGAATTTCCGCGACTACAAAGCGGAGGAGCTGACCGAGATTTTCCGCCGGATGGTGACGAAAGAGAAATTAGTATTGGATGAAGAGGCGGAAAAACATATTGGCAATTATTTCAAAAAGATGTATATCGGCCGCAACACTAAGTCATTCGGCAATGCCCGCGAAGTGCGGAACGCCTTTGACAAGGCCTTGAAGAATCAGGGTATGCGCTTGCAGGCGCTAAAAGGAACGCCTGATTATACCCCCGATATGCTCAGTATTCTTGCGCGCGTAGATATTGAAGGGGAAGAAAACATGAAGGAAAAAGATCTGGACGGCATACTGGCTGAGCTGGACGAATTTATCGGCATGGACAGTGTGAAGAAGGAGATCCGCGCATTGGCCAACAAACTGATGATGGATAAGAAAATGATGGAACGTGGTTTTGCAGATGCCGAACTGACCAATGTCCATATTGTGATCACAGGAAATCCGGGAACGGGAAAGACGACCATTGCCTTGAAGTTAGGCGAAATCTTTAAAGCTGTAGGCCTTTTACCCACCGCGAAAGTAGTGGAAAAAGAACGCAAGAACCTGTTGTCTTCTTTCCAGAACGAAACAGCCAAAGTAACGGATAAGGCTTGCGATGAGGCGATGGGTGGTATCTTGTTTATTGACGAGGCCTATACGCTGACGGCCATGGATAAGGCCGGTAATCAGGATAAGTCGGGGCAGGAAGCGGTGGAAGCACTGATGACGCGCATGGTGAAGGATGCCGGAAAATTTGTGGTGGTGTGCGCCGGTTACCGCAAGGAGATGGAAGAGTTTATTGACAATGCCAATCCCGGCTTCAAACGCCGCTTTACCACCTTCCTGCATATCGAAGATTATACTATGCCGCAGCTCGTCGACATATTTATGCTGAATGCTAAAAAGCAGGGATTGACTCTTACCGATGAAGCGAAAGAGCGCCTGAAAAAGTTAGTGGCGCAGATGGTAGACGCCAAGGCGGCGAATTTCGGCAATGCAGGCGAGATGACCAAACTGTTGGATAAAGCGAAGATTCGCAAGTCGAACCGACTGGCAGGGGCGATGAACAGAGGAGAGGAAATAACCAGGGAAGTCTATGCTACCCTTGAGGTCGATGATATTCCCTACGATGCGCCGAAAGCTATAGACATCAACGAATGTATGAAGGAACTTGATAACCTGATTGGGCTGGAAGCGGTGAAGCGTGAAGTGCGCGAGATTGCATCATACATTGAAGTGGAGCGCAAGAAGGCGGAAGCGCTGGGTAAGAAGTTCCAGGGTGTGAGCGACCATTATTTGTTTGTGGGTAATCCCGGCACCGGGAAAACTACGGTGGCACGTATCATGGCGGATATCTTTTATTCCCTGGGCGTGCTGCCGACCAATAAACTGGTGGAAGTTACGCGCAAGGATCTGGTAGCCCAATTTGTCGGACAGACTGCTCCGCAGACAGAAAAAGCGGTAAAAGGAGCAGTGGGTGGCGTGTTCTTCATCGACGAGGCCTATTCGCTCAAAGGCGTAGGTAACGATTTCGGACAGGAAGCTACCGATACGATGCTGCCGATGATGCTTGATTATAAAGGGAAGATGGTGTTTATTGCTGCCGGTTATCCGAAGGAAATGCAGCAGTGGATCGATACTAACAGCGGATTGGAAAGCCGGTTCACCAAGACCATCCATTTTGAAGATTATACCGGAGAGGAAATGGCGAACATCTTTTTGCTGAAAGCGGCAAAGGATCATTTAGAACTGACGCCGGAGGCGGAAACCATGATGCGGCAATACTTCAATGAACTGTACGGCCATCGTGGCAAGAACTTTGCCAATGCCCGCGAAGTGAATAATTATTTTGACAGGGTAAAGAAAAATCAATCTTCCCGCTTAGTGAAGATTATGGACAATCCGGATTTTGATAAAAATGCGTTTAAACAATTAATTGTTGAAGACTTTGAATAATTATGGAATTAGTTAAATGTCCGTTTTGCGGCAAAGAAATAGAAAACGACAGTTTTTACTGTGACCAGTGTGGCGAAGAGTTGAAACTTTGCCCGGTTCACGGTTTTAAGAAAGGTAGTAAAGTCTGCGGACAGTGTGGCGCAGCGCTTGTACTGGCAAAGGATGCAGCGAATAACCAGCCGTTGCCGCCTGCGCCATCATCTGCTCCTATGCCTTCCGCTGCCCCTGCAGTGGGAACGGCCACCGCGCCGGTATCAGCGCCGCCGCAGCCAACAGTGACGCCGCCACAGCCGGTTGTCACACCGTTGCAAACAACTGCCGTAGGCCAGCCGCCGCCATCGGTTGCACAGCCCGCTACGTCTGAGAACACCGTCCGTCCGTCCGCTGCTCCCGCCGAGCCGAAGTGCCTTGTGTGCGCGGCGCTCAACGCCCGCCTGGAACTGAAGAACGGCGCTGTTGTCGGAAGGCGTACGGGCGATTACGTGCATGTGTTCGGCAGCCAGGGCTATGTTTCGGGCACACACGCTCGTGTGCAGGTCAATGCCGTCGGAGCGTGGGAAATTGTCGATTTGGATTCGTCCAACGGTACTTTCCTCAATGGACAAAAGCTCGCTGCCCACCAACCTGCGGTGTTCAGGCTTGGCGATACGATAGCCTTCTATGATTTGAAATTTGTAGTTAGCGAATAGCTTATGTTAATAAAATCCGATATACACTGCGACAGAGGCTGCGTAAGGCAAAACAATGAAGATATGATTTTGTTGGGCGGCGAATTGTTTCGCGATAAGGCGGAAACGACTGATTGGGAAATCGGGGATAATGCGCGTTTCGCCGCTATAGTGGCCGACGGCATGGGTGGGCACAATGGGGGAGAAGTTGCCTCCGAGTTTGCTGCCCAGTTTTTTGCAGCCTTTGTGCTGGATCTTCCCGATGGTTTATCGGCAGGCGACCTCACCGACAAAGTGAAGGAATGGACAGAGAACGCCCACCGGCATATTTTGGAGCAGGGACGCCGTTCCCCCGAATATGATGGCATGGGCACCACCTTTTGCGGCCTGTTGTTTTACGGTGAATTTATTTTTGCACTCAACATTGGCGACAGTCGCTTATACCGTTTCCGTAACGGCATTCTCCGCCAGCTGTCCACCGACCATTCCATGCGCGAACTCACCGGCGATCATTCCTTGCCCGCCAACCAGATATACAATTCGCTCGGCGCCGGCGCAACGGCCTTTGTTGAAGTCAAAGGCCTCACAGGACAACTCTATGACGACGACCTTTTCCTTATCTGTTCCGATGGTCTTTGCGACATGGTGGCCGACGAAGCGATAGAGCAAATCCTGTCGGGCGAAACACCCACCGCCACGGCATTGGTGGAAGCAGCCAAGCAGGCCGGTGGCAAAGACAATGTCAGCGTTATTTTACTGCGCATCAAAGAAGCGGAAAATAATGACTGATGAACTTCTAATTTTCAATCAAAACAATATTTCAGCCTGCTACAATTCCTCCGGAAAAAATATTAGCAGGATAGCAAAGGTTAAGGCCACGATGAATATAAGGTTCAGGAGCATATACTGCAGGGTAATGATAGTGGCCTTCCATACGGCGCTCCACCTTGTTTTGGTATGGTAGAAACGGCGAAACGCTACACTCAGGTAAACGCCCGGAATGAAGAATAGCAGGCACGACAGCCAGTCCGGAAATTGCAGATCGGGCGTGAAAATGTCAACTACATACAGCAGGCTAAAATATATCCACAGAAAGGTGTGGAAATGCAGGGCGAATACCATGTGGTACATGTAGTAGAATTTGTTGCGCCAGAAAAATAGCGCCAGCAACAGGGCAAAAACAGGAATGATCAGGAACACGGCGAAGGGACCGTATTTGGCAATGTATGCGCGGCTTTTAGCCAAGTCAAACTTGTCGTCGGAGTAGGACGGCGATGAATTATTTTCGCTGTCTTTTGCAGCAACTGGCAGTTCGGTAGTGGTGTCCTGCTGTGCAGCCGCTTTTCTATCGTTTGTAATATCAATCTGGCCAATCAGCAGGGCGAAGAAAATCAGCGTAGCCATCCAGAACAGCTTTACCGGATGCACATAGCGGTTGATGCGCCCTATGCGGTATTCGCCCGGCAGGAAGCCCGGCCGGGCAATCAGTGACCATAGCGTGACCGGCGTTTTGCCGTCGAGTGCAAAAGCGTTCGTCAGCAGTTGCCCGATAAATTTCAGCACAGGTTGTCCCTGTCCGGCGAAAATATCCTGTCCGCACACATGGCAATAACGACCCACAGTTTGTGTGCCACAATTGCGGCAGATAGTATCTACCGGTATTGTACGCCGCCTTTTCGTCCACATTCTAAGCATATAACCGACATTTTAACGTTGCAAATATAAGTAATTTTTTGTTTTGTCCCGGACATGTCCTGTTTTTTTTCTATCTTTGTATATAAAATGCTTTGATATGACTACGAACAGTGATATACTGACAGATAAACAACGTGAACGGGCTATTTTCAAGGTAACCATTGTGGGGGGCGTAGTGAACGCTCTGCTACTGGCGTTTAAATTTGTGGCCGGAATCCTTGGACACAGCGCTGCCATGGTGGCCGACGCTGTGCATTCGCTCTCCGATTTTTTTACCGATGTGATTGTAGTGGTGTTTGTGCACATTGCCAATAAACCGAAAGATAAGGGACATGATTACGGGCACGGCAAGTTTGAAACCATGGCTACGCTCATGATTGGCTTTGTGCTCTTGCTGGTGGGTGTGGGTATTGCGTGGAGCAGTGCGGAGAATATTTGGGGCGTGCTGCATGGCGAAACGCTGGCTCGACCCGGCATGCTGGCACTGATAGCCGCTGCTGTGTCCATTGTCTTTAAAGAAGCCCTTTATTGGTACACCGTGGTGCGGGGAAAGAAACTCCGCTCGGACACCGTGATGGCTAACGCCTGGCATCACCGTAGCGATGCATTTTCATCTGTGGCTACCATTATCGGTATTGGCGGCGCCATTCTCTTAGGTGAAAAATGGACATTCCTTGATCCGCTGGCAGCTTTGCTGGTGAGTTTTTTCATCGTGAAGGTGTCGTGCCAACTGATGAAACCCTGCATTGACGAGCTGATGGAACGCTCCCTGTCCGATGAAGTGGAGGCCGAAATCATTGCTATTATCAATGCTTCCCCTGCAGTAGGAGATTTACATAATTTACACACCCGCAAAATAGGCAATAACTATGCTATAGAATTTCACATCAGGATGAATGGCTGCACCACGCTCGACGAGGCACACCGAGTAGTCACGGAAATAGAAATACAATTGAGGGAAAAGTACGGCAGGGCTACGCACGTATCCATTCACATGGAGCCGTATAAATAATACTACTTCGGTTTTTTATCCAACGTGTTGTGAAGCCATATAAAACCGGCGGCGCCTGAAAAGGTAGAGGCTAACAGTATCATCAGCTTGGTGCCGTTGATAATTGACGGATCGGTGAAGGCCAGCAGGGAAATGAATATTGACATGGTGAACCCTATACCGCCCAGCAAGCCTATGCCGATAACGTGAATGATATTGGTTTCATTAGGCAATACGCAGAGTTTAAATTTGATCGACAGCCAGGTAAACAGGCTTATGCCAAGCGGCTTCCCTATAATCAGTCCTAGAAAAATACCCATGCCGTAGGGCATACGGATAATATCGCTGAGGTGAGACTGGAACGGGATAGCGGTGTTGGCCAACGCAAACAGCGGAAGTATAAGGAATGACACGGCATAGTGCAAGCCATACTGTAGCTTGTAGAGCGGCGACCCGAATTTTTCCTCCTTGTCGGGTAAGGCGATAGCAGTAAGCACGCCGGCAATGGTGGCGTGAATGCCCGAATACATGGTGAAATACCACATCACCACGCCACCCAACAGGTAAGGAATAATGCTTTTAATTTTAAATACCTTGTTGAGGCTGAACAGCACGGCAAAAATACCAAGAGCGATGAGCAGGTAAGGCCAATGGAAAGGAATATGCACGCTGGGGTAGAACAGGGCAATAACAAGGATAGCGCCCAAGTCGTCGATAACGGCCAGCGCGGTGAGGAAAATACGTAAAGCGAAAGGCACACGTGTGCCCAGCAGTGACAGGATGCCCAGCGCAAAGGCAATGTCGGTGGCCATGGGAATGCCGGTGCCCGACTGTGTCGGCAAGCCTGCATTTAGGGCGAAAAAAATACAGGCCGGCACAATAATGCCGCCCAACGCAGCAGTGGCCGGCAGCAAGGCCTGCTTTAAGTTCGACAGGGCGCCTGCACGTACTTCTTCCTTCAATTCGAGGCATATTTTAAAGAAGAACAACACCATCAGTCCGTCGTTGATCCAGTGGGCGAGCGTGTGACTGCCGATGTCGATATGCCAGAAAGACAGGTACTCTTCGCCCAAAGGGCTGTTGGCTAAAATGAGGGAAACCAGCGTGGCCAGAATGAGCAATATGCCGGCGGTGCGTTCGCTCTTTGCAAAACGCCGCCGGATGCGCCTCAGGCGCACCATTGTTCTTTTATTGATGATTACTCGTCCGGTCATGCTTACAGTATTACAATTTACAACATACAATTATTCCTCTATAACCGTTCCTAAAAACCGGCTGCCGTCGGGTTGGTAAAAATACTCCATGGTCACCAATCTTCCCGTGCGGGGATTTTGGGGGTCTGTGGTTATACTTTTTAGATAGATTTTCGCGTACTTGCCATCGGCTGTCTTCACCACAAAAATTCGGGGGTTAACATCAAAAGTCTTGTCGGCTTCATTCGGGGTTGTCCATGTGGCCAGCTCCGCATTGACGGACACCGTGCCCATCCCTACGCCGGGTATGGGCGGCATGTTGTACATGATATTGTCCACATTGGTGTCCACAGTATACCCTTTGATTTTAGCACCATTCACCGATTGAAAATCGGCAGTTTCGGCGTAATACGCGCCGCCTTGTCCCATGCCGGAAGTGCCGCTGTTGGTGCGCACATTATTGATCAGAAAGGCCAAATCCCAGTCGGTGCGCTCGCTCCACTCGGAATCTGTAATGGCATTGGCAACGCCGGTCCCCACAGTGTCGCCTTTGGCGAAAGAAAAGTAAGTCCATTTACCGTAAGCAGTAGCAATAGTAACCTCAGTGCCGGTGCCGGGTTGCAGGTCATCTGTACTTTTATCACAGGAGATACATGCCAACAATATTACAATAGCGAAAAGATATAATTTTGTATTCATACTATGTTGTTTTTGTTTATTTTTATAATCTTACTTTCAATGCGACAAACCACGTGCGCCCTGGGTTAATAGATATCACAGGGTCGGTCCAGTCGAATAAATTATCAATGCCGGCCTGTAATTCAATAGCGGCAAATTTCCATACGTTCAATATATTTTGCGTATACACCACGCGCCAGATAGACGTGGTTTTGGTGTCGGCGCCTTCGGCAATCCCCTGCTGGTTCACGCTGCGGTAGAGGCGGGGAGAGGACATACGTCCCGAAAAATTCAAGCTCAGGGGCAATGCCTGCCGGCCTATTTTAATATCGGAATAACGGAACACCACGCCGCCGGTAAAGGCGTGCCTGCTGGTGCCGTTCAGCGGTTTACCCGTACTTTTGTCCTCCGTGTCGGCAAAAGCGTAATTGGCCGTTACGTTGAAATAACTGCCCAATTCCGCTTGCGCCGACAGGTCAATGCCGCGCATCACAGCCTCGGCCACATTTTCATACTGCAACATCCCGGAAGGATATTGCGGACTGCTATATTCCACGTAACCTATGCGGTCATTAATGACATTATTATAAGCCGTAACGGAAGCATTGAATTTCTCGGCAATATATTCTGCCGAAACGGAAGTATACCATGATGCTTCGGGCTTCAAATCAGGGTTGCCCCGCATATAATAGCCGCCCGGCATGGCGAAATCATAATACATTTCTTTCAGCGAGGGTGCTTTAAACCCGTTGCTCAGTCCTGCGCGGAAGCGGAAATTATCCAACCTGTACATCAATGATAACTTCGGCGTAAAATGCACGCCGAACGAAGGATGTTGCGTCAGCCGCGCCCCGGCTACAATAGACAAGTTATCCCAATAGTTAAACTCTCCCTGCGCAAACACACTGTTCTCATATACATCATGCGTAGCATTGCCTGTGCCGAAGCGTTCTGGTGCGTAGGTATACTCACGGTTGAATTCATAACCGCCGGTGAGTTGCAGCCATTGCAGCGCATTCCAGGTGTCGGTTACATGCACGGAAAGAAGATGATAATTACTATAAGCCAACTCATCATTTGTATGGTTTTCTAACGTGTAAGCATTGTACCAATCGGTATTTACTGCAAATTTCAATACATTATGCGTTGATGTTTGCCAATTGGCGTAGGCGCCCGCGTTGTAATCCGTTTCGCGCCGGTGAATAATATCCTGATAGGGCCACAACTGGCTGAGGTAGGCAGATCCATAGACACCGGCGCTGAATTTTTCGTTAAAACTAAATTTGAAAGTTTCCCCTATATAATAATCATCCCAAGGGCTTACCCGTATTCCTTGCTGCACGCGGTAACCGTCGCTGCCTTTAGTGTTCAGCACAGTTTTCGACGACCATTTGTTCCCCTTAACTCCCACCGACACATCGCCTGCATAACTGTTGTAGCTTCCGTAGCGGCCGCCGGCATATATTTCCAACGGCTCATTCACTTCTTTAGTAATAATATTGATGACCGCCCCGATCGCATTGGAACCGTAAAGCACCGAAGCGGCGCCGTCAATAATTTCTATCCGTTGAATATCGGCTACGTTGATGCGTGAAAAATTCACATTCTCTGCCCGTCCGTTCACCATCCGCTCACCGTTGAGCAGCACAAGGATATATTTATTATCAAGTCCTTGTAACTGAATATTATCGCCGTGGTTGGGGTCGGGGTTGAAAGTCAGCCCCGGCAGCAGGTTTTCCAAGGCGTCGAGTGCTGTAACTGCTCCAATATCATTCAGTTCAATTTTCGATACCACCTTAGTGAGCACCGGCACATTTTTCAGCGTATGCAGCGTGCGCGTACCCGTAACTACTACCTGCTCAAGGAAATTAACAGCAGTGTCTGCCTCGGCGATTTCGGGAATGTAATCCGCCTGAGCCTGTAAACAGGTGATAGTGAACAATAAGAGTATTCCTGAAATAGCCTTTTGGAACATTTTTAGAGTGAAAAATTAATTTGCAAAGGTAATGCTTATTTTATAATACACAATCTCATTTCAAGGGGTGTTATTTTTATAGGATATAGTATTGAGTTATAAAAAAATGTCGTATATTTGTTCCGCAAAATACTAATTCGTTAGTTTTTTGCCTAAATAATTTTTGATTTGTAATTTTAAATTCATAATTGATTATGGAACTTCCTTTTGCCGAATCGTACCGCATTAAAATGGTGGAATCTATCCGCCGCAGCACACGCCCCGAACGTGAAAAATGGATCAAAGAAGCGCAATATAACCTGTTCAACCTCCGTAGCGAGCAGGTATTCATTGACTTGTTGACTGATTCGGGAACCGGCGCCATGAGCGACCGCCAGTGGGCTGCCATGATGACGGGCGATGAAAGTTATGCCGGCGCCTCATCCTATTATAATATGAAAAATGCCATTAAAGACATCCTCGGCTTCGACTATTTTCTGCCCACGCATCAGGGGCGCGCTGCCGAAAACGTGCTGTTCTCGGTGCTGATCAAAGAAGACGATATTATTCCCGGCAATTCTCATTTCGACACTACGAAAGGACATATTGAATTCCGCAGGGCGCATGCTATCGATTGCACTATTGACGAAGCTGCCGATACACAGAAGGAACTGCCTTTCAAAGGCAATATGAGCATAGAAAAATTGGAAAAAGTAATGGCGGAACATCATGAAAAAGTGCCATTCATTCTGATTACCGTAACTAACAATACGGCCGGTGGGCAACCCGTTTCCATGGAGTGCATCAAAGGGGTGAGACAGGTGGCCGACAAATATAAAAAGCCGGTGCTGATTGACTCGGCGCGCTTTGCCGAAAATGCCTACTTCATCAAAACCCGTGAGAAAGGCCATGCGCAAAAGACCATTAAGGAAATTGTGAAAGAAATGTATACTTATGCCGATGCCATGACCATGAGCAGCAAGAAAGACGCCATTGTGAACATCGGCGGGTTCATTGCCACGCGCCGTAAGGAGTGGTTTGAACAGGCTTCGGTATATAACATCATGTTCGAAGGATTTGTTACCTACGGCGGTATGAGTGGCCGCGACATGAACGCCCTTGCCGTTGGGCTGGACGAAGGAACGGAATTTGATTACCTCGAAACGCGTATCAAACAGGTGGCTTACCTCGGCGAACAGCTGGATAAATACGGCATTCCTTACCAGCGCCCTGCCGGCGGACATGCCATTTTCGTAGATGCGAAAAAAATATTGCACAAGGTGCCACGCGAAGAATTTCAGGCGCAGACGTTGGGTGTTGAGTTGTACCTCGAAGCCGGTATCCGCGGCGTGGAGATTGGCGCCATTTTGGCCGACCGTGACCCGCAGACCCGTGAAAACCGTTATCCCGAATTAGAACTGTTGCGCCTCGCTATTCCGCGCCGCGCCTATACCAACAACCACATGGACGTGATCGCCGCTGCTCTGAAGAATGTATATGACCGTCGCGACACCATTACCCGTGGCTATAAAATTGTGAAGGAAGCGCCCATCATGCGGCATTTCACCGTAGGCCTGGAGCCGTGTAAATAGCGAGATGAAGATATTAGGGTAGGTCGAAGAGTGCTGTTTAATTAGTAGGTTTGCGTACGTCGCAATGGTTTGTATTTTCAGCCTCAAACAGTTTTTCTATTTGCTTCTTGTTTTCAGGTAAATAATTTGTAGCAATATCCCAAATAATGGAATAATCTATGCCGTGGTATTCGTGAGATATTTTATTCCTTAGGTAATACATCTCTTTCCAGGGTATTTCACGGTATTTTGATTTTATTTTTTCCGGAAGATTTTTAGAGGCTTCACCAATAATTTCAAAATTTCGTATTACTGCATCCACTGTTTTGTAATCTCTTTTGAAGCGCATAAAATCATACCCTTCAATATATTCAGCAATGTGGGTCATCGCTAAGAGAATATCCTCAAGATACATAAGATAATTGCGTTGAGACTTATCCATATCACAAGTATACTACAGAATTAAGAATTTGGGCTTTTAGCTGCGGTTTCAACGCCTCTTTAGTTACTAAATCTATTTTGCGATGGAGCAATTGTTCTAAAAATAATTCCATAGAAAATACTTTCCAGCCTATTGGTTCGGAAAATTCTACTAAAATATCCACATCGCTATCGTCATTAAACGAATCGTCCGAAATAGAGCCAAATACACCAATTGAAGACAAGTGATAATTTTTCTGCAATACGGGTTTAACCCGGGATATTTTACTTAATATTTCAGAAGAGGATGTATTCATCCGGCAATTTTTTTACAAAAATACAAAATAGGTCTATAAAAACCAAATTATTATTGCAATCCGCATACTATTACGGCACAATGACCCGCAGTGCCGACGGAATAATATTCACTTCAATGGATTGTCCCATAATGGCCGATTCACCGTCGAAGTGTACGTGATCTTCATTTTTGCGGGTGATT
>DBDM01000118.1 GCA_002293585.1 Bacteroidales bacterium UBA932 | reverse complement strand
CGCCACCGGCATGATCGGCGACCCTTCGGGGAAGTCGGCCGAGCGGAATTTGCTGGACGAAACAGCCCTGCGCCATAATCAGGAATGTATCAAAAAACAATTATCGAAATTCCTCGACTTTGAATCGCAGGCGCCCAATGCTGCGGAAATGGTGAACAATTACGACTGGATGAAGGACTACGGTTTCCTGGATTTTATACGCGATATCGGTAAGCACATTACCGTAAATTATATGATGAGCAAGGATTCGGTAAAGAAACGCATCACGGGTGAAGAACGCGAAGGCATGTCGTTCACCGAATTTACCTATCAGTTGGTGCAGGGCTACGATTACTATTATTTACACCAGCATAAAAACTGCAAACTCCAAATGGGCGGCAGCGACCAGTGGGGCAATATCACCACCGGCACCGAATTAATTCGTCGCAAGGCCGGGGGAGAGGCTTTTGCACTCACCTGTCCGCTCATCACCAAAGCCGACGGCGGAAAGTTCGGTAAGACCGAGCAGGGCAATGTGTGGCTCGACCCGCGCTATACGTCGCCTTACACCTTCTATCAGTTTTGGTTGAATGTGAGCGATGATGATGCGCAACGTTATATCAAAATCTTTACCATGATCGGTCGTGAAGAAATTGACGCCTTGATTGCGCAACATTTGGCAGCGCCGCACCTGCGCGAACTACAGAAACGCCTGGCGAAAGAAGTGACCTGCATGGTACACTCCGAGGAAGAATATAACAAAGCCATAGAGGCTTCGCAAATATTATTCGGCAACGCTACTTCCGATATGTTGCGCCAACTCGACGAACAAACGTTCTTAGCAGTGTTCGACGGCGTGCCGATGTTTGATATCGCTGCTTCGGCCCTGCCGCAAAATGTGGTGGAATTATTGGCTGTGACTACACAGGTGTTCCCGTCCAAGGGCGAATGCCGCAAAATGATACAGGGCGGAGGAGTGAGTCTGAATAAAGATAAAGTGGCCGGCCCCGATTTCTCGGTAACTGCCGCTATGCTGATCAACAATAAATATTTATTGGTGCAGAAAGGCAAGAAAAACTACTTCATTATACGGGTAAAAGCAGAATGAGAAACCTGATAATCATATTTACCCTGTTGCTTCCGGCGCCGGCCTTTGCCCAGCTGTGGGCGCCCGGCGCCGACTATAAGCAGCCGACCACCGGATTGACGGATGGGCGTACCGATACGGTCTATGTATTTTACGACGATAGGGCCATGTCGCTCACGGCAAGGCAACCCGCCGGCGTGACCGCCGAATTTATTTGGGAAAAATTAGATGTGGCGAATATCAGGCTGGATACGGTGCGCACGGAAAGCGGCGTTGTTTCCACGCTCTCCGATATTGCTGAGGGCGGCTATCGAGTGAAAGTGCGCAACCTTAGTTTGGACACTACTTTTACGACATGGGTGTTCCGCGATACGTTCCGTATAGATTCCGTCAACTATGAAATTGCCTGCGACCTCTTGAAATTAACTATGCACACCACGCCGGATATTGCCGCCCGGTATACGATCTACAATTTTGAACGTTTTCTCACGCCGCCGCATGGGGGCGAGAATTTCTTCAACAGGGCGCAAAGTGTGTTGTGGACTCCTTCCGTAGATATCTTTCCGGGCATCGACGACGCTGATGAGAGCTGGAGAGAAAGGATATCCAGAAGCACTTACATAGAATCTCCGCCGCCTTTGCGCGATGCCGGATATACATTGGAAGTAANNACCTATACCACGCCGTATGACATCAAGGCGATAGCAGTGTATGCCTGGCCAGGTGTGGAAGCACAGGAAAAAGATGAAAGTTGGAAAGACGCAGGTGAACAGCCCGAAGGCGAAGCACTGTATACCGTACGTTTCCTGCAGAATAAAAGTGTGAATGCAAACAAATTTAAATGGGAGGGTTTTGCCGGCAGCAACACTACGCTCACCGGTGCTCCTGTGGCAGTATGGACGGACAGCACCTCCGCTATTGCCGATTATATTTATCCGCGCATGCCATACAACATAGCGATACTCAACGGATACACGCCCGGCAGTTACCAGGTGCGNNTAATGAGACCTGCTCCGATACCGCCTCTGTTTATCTCTCCGTAGTGCCATCGCAGTTTTCGACCGATGCCGTGCCTAATGCTTTTACGCCCAACGGCGATAATATGAATGATATTTTCACCTTTGTAAAAGGGCAGGAACCGGTGTCGATGGAGTTTGTCCGCGTGTTTATTTATAACCGCTCCGGCGGATTGGTCTATCGTTATGAAGGCCGCGCCGACAGGTGGGAAGGCTGGAACGGCCGCATGATGGGCACNNGGCAATGATAGCTCCGAAGGCGTTTATTATTATGTCATCACCGGCCGGGGCTGGGATGAAGTAGACTACAACAGCAAAGAATTTTCAGGATACTTACACCTTTTTAGATAATGGCACAATTAACTTCGATTCCAAAGGGAACACGCGACTTTTCACCGCTCGAAATGGTGCGGCGCAAT
>DBDM01000061.1:21079-34903 GCA_002293585.1 Bacteroidales bacterium UBA932 | reverse complement strand
GCGTTCACGGGTAACCGTTTTGAATTTCGCGCTGTGGGCTCGTCGGCGAACTGCGCCTGGCCCATGTTGATACTGAATGCCGCCGTCGCCCGCCAGTTGCAACGCTTTGCCGGCGAAGTGGACAGGATGATAGAAACAGGCATGAAAAAAGACGAGGCTATTTTCCACGTACTTCGCAGTTTAATCAAATCGTCGAAGGCCATTCGTTTTGAAGGCAACGGCTATGGCGACGAGTGGACCAAAGAATCTGCCCGCCGTGGTTTGCGCAGTATCAAGGATATTCCTTCGGCTTTTGATGCGCTGTTGGAGCCGGAGTCGCGCCGGTTGTTTGAAGAAATGGGCATTTTTTCTTCCAAAGAAATAGAAGCGCGCCATGAGATCCTGAATGAAATTTTCATCAAGAAACTGCAGATCGAATCGCGGGTGCAGGGCGATTTGGCCATTAACCATGTTGTGCCTACGGCGATTCGTTATCAAAACCTGTTGATCGAAAACCTGCGCGGACTGAAAGAGCTGTTTTCCGAAAAAGAATATATCCGTCTTGCCGGCACGCAGTTGGAATCATTAAAAGAAATTTCCGGCTATATCGTTAATATCCGGGCTATGGTAACGGACATGATCGAAGAGCGGAAAAAGGCCAATGCCATTGAAAATTTGCATCAACGTGCGGAAGCCTATTCCGGTAATGTGTTGCCTTACATGAAAAAAATACGTTATGACATCGATCACCTCGAAATGATCATCGACGATGAGCTCTGGCCCTTACCGAAATACCGGGAGTTGTTATTTTTAAGATAAAATGCTATCTTTGCAGGAATGAAAAAACTCATTGCATACTCCTGCTTCTTCCTGCTGATACTCTCATCGTGCAGCACAAGCGCGCGATTGGCCAAAGCTAACCAGACTTTCGAGGAGGGCGCCTATTCCAAGGCGGTAAAAAGTTATCGTAAACTCTTATCAAAGACTTCAAAGATGTCGCCCTACGATGCCGATCTTATGCGTTTCCGCCTGGGAGAATCTTATCGTATCACCGGAAAATATAAGGAAGCGCAAACGGCGTATGAAACGATGTTTCGCCGCCGTACGCCCCAGATAGACGAAGTGTACTTGCGCTATGGGCAGGTGCTCATTGCTAATGGTCAGTATGATAAAGCGAAAGAGCAATTATTGCTGTATAAAAAGTATGTGCCCGATAATCTGTTAACCGATTCTTTGTTAGCCGCCGCCGACTGGGCAAAGGATAATGTTCAGAAAATGGTAGCCTATACCGTGCAACCGGTGGAAGCGCTGAGGAGCCGCAATAGCGATTATGCGCCGGCGTATGCGTCGAGCGACTATGAGATCCTTTATTTGACTTCGGCGAGGAAGGCGGGGAACCGCAGTTCAAAAACCTATGATGTGACGGGCGAAACTACCGGTGATCTTTTCGTGAGTTCCTTTACTCGCCGCGGTGCTTGGAGTAAGCCCACGCCGGTGAGCGAAATACTCAATTCCAAATATGAAGACGGCGCCTGTGCGTTTAATAGTGCATACAATCAGATTTACTTTACTCGTTGTATCAAAGAACGGCGAGAGAAGCTGGGGTGCGCTATTTACACGTCTACCCGTTAAAATGAGGAGTGGAGCGAGCCGCAGAAATTGGCTATTGCCGGCGATAGTATTACCGTAGCCCATCCCTCGGTGTCCGAAGACGACCTGACGTTGTATTTCGTGTCGGACCTTCCCGGTGGTTACGGCGGCATGGATATATGGAAAGTGACCCGCGGCAGCGAAAGCGACACTTGGGGAGAGCCGATAAATCTTGGGAAGAGCATTAACACCGGAGGCAAAGAGATGTACCCTTTCATTCGTGCCGATGGTACTTTATATTTTGCTTCCGACGGTCATTCCGGCCTCGGCGGATTGGATATTTTTAAAGCTACACCCAACGGCGACGGGTGGACGGTGGTCAATGCAGGCGCGCCTATCAACTCGCCGGCCGATGATTTTTCGATAATTGTTGAACGTGATAACGACCGAGGTTTCTTTGCGTCTAACCGCGTTGCACCTAACCGTCGCACGGGAGGCGCTACCGATGCTATTTATTCCTTCACCGGCGAAGCAAAGAAAATGGTGGAATATTATTTTACAGCGCAGGTGAAGGATATGAAAACCGGTCGTAATCTACCAAATTCCGAGGTGCGCTTGGTGGGTAGTAATGGCGCTACGGTGCGCCGGAAAACCGGCGATGACGGAACTGTGGAATTTCGTGTGAATGCGGCCACCGATTATCTGGCAGTGTCGTCGCTCAAAGGCTATCTGAATCAGAAAACGCGCTTCTCCACTACCGGATGGGCCGATGATCATAACTTCCGCGACACGTTGTTTATGGTGTCGACAGATAAGCCGATAGAAATTCCGAATATCTTCTTTGACTTTGCCAAAGCAACACTGACCGACAACTCCCGCGCCGCATTGGACTCCCTGCTGATGATTATGAATGACAATCCAACGCTGGTGATTGAATTGCGCGCACACACCGACAGTCGCGGCAGCGATGAGTCGAACTACCTGATGTCGCAGCAGCGCGCCCAGGCGGTGGTAGACTACCTGATAGACCACGCTATTGACCCCGGACGTATTGATGCGGTGGGTATGGGTGAGTCGCAACCACGGGTAACGGATGCCGGCATCGCTCAACGTTATCCTTTCCTGAAAGCGAATACGCGCCTCGACGATAAGTTTATTAACAGCTTGAAGAACGAAGAAGAACAGGAAATTTGTCATGCGCTAAACCGCCGTATAGAATTTCAGGTGATAGGCGTATTAAGTGACTAAGAAACTAAGTGACTAAGAGATTAGGTAAATAAATAATAAATAGTAAATAATAAATAGTAAATTGCGATCTTCTTCACATATAAAATTCTGCCCTTTCTGCGGTGCTCCGGAATTTCACTTCGACGGCAATCGTAAGTTTCAATGTGAACGCTGTGGGCGCACACAGTATATCAATTCGGCGGCGGCGGTGGCGGTAATCATCAGAAATGAACGCGGCGATATCTTGTTGACCCGTCGTGCGCATGAGCCCGGCAAAGGAAAGTTAGACCTGCCGGGCGGCTTTGTCGACCCGCTCGAAACGGTGGAGCAGACCGTGCGGCGCGAAGTGAAAGAAGAATTGAATGTGGAGGTAGATACCTTGAATTACCTGACTTCTTTTCCCAACGAATATGTGTTCGAAGGAATGACTACCTACACGGCCGACCTGGCCTTTACGGCCACAATTAAAGACTTTGCCGCCCTTTCTCCGGCCGATGATGTAGCCGCTGTGGAATTTTATCCGGCAGACAACATCCCTATGGAGGAAGTGGCCTTTGCTTCTATAAAAAATATTTTATTATCATTATAATTATTATGGTAGAATTTAAAAAATATACATCTATTGAAAACTCTTTTAACGATGAGTTTATTCAACAAATCAAAGCAGAGGGGATGGATAAAATTCCTTATGTTGTGCAGGAAAAAGTGCATGGCGCGAACTGCTGTTTCATTACCGACGGTGCAGCGGTGACCTTTGCCAAGCGTACGGCGCCGGTGGAACCGGGAGAAAAATTTTATGACTATGAAGAGTTGCTTGAACGCTATAAAGAGCGCGTAAACGACTTGTTCCGCAGGGTAAAGCAAGACCATGCCGGATTGCAGGGATTAATGGTGTATGGCGAAATGTTTGGCGGTAAATACCCCCATACCGAAGTGAAGAATGACGCTAAAATTTTGACCATTCAGAAAGGCGTTTTTTATACGCCTGTACACGAGTTCTACGCTTTCGACCTCTTTTTGGTGTGTGCGGACAGTAAAAAATATTTATCCGTAAACGACACCAATCGTTACTTTGAAACCGCCGGTTTTATTTATGCGAAGACAATATTTGAAGGTACGCTGGATGAATGTCTGGCTTATCCCAACGCTTTCCAGAGCAAGGTGTCCGAATGGCTGGGCTATCCGCCCATAGAGGATAATATTTGCGAAGGAATTATTATCCGTCCTGCGCAGCCGGCCTACCTGAGTAACGGTACGCGCATATTGATTAAAAATAAAAATGAAAAGTTTGCCGAAAAAAAATCGGTGAAAAAGCGCCGCCCGGCACTGTTTAAAGAAGTCACCTACACGAATGAACTGAATAGTTTGCTTCCCATGGTCGACGATTATATTACCGAGAACAGGCTGAATAATGTGATTAGTAAGATCGGGGAAATTACGATGCCCAATGATACCGGTAAATTGACCGGCTTGTTGAGCAAGGACGTGCTGGACGATTTCGTGAAAGAACATTCCGGCGCCTACAGCGCATTGGAAAAAAGCGAACAGAAGATATTCAACCGGCACATCAATCAGCTGACTACGGCATTTATCAAACAAATTTATAAAAGATAATCCGAACAACTATGCAAACAGTAATTCGCAGAGCGGTTAAAGAAGATTGTCCCCGCATGATGGAATTGATACAAGGCCTGGCCGACTATGAAAAAATGCCTGATGAAGTGACGGTGGCCTTATCTCACTTTGAAGAAAGCGGTTTCGGCGAATGTCCGGTGTGGTGGGGTTTCGTGGCCGAAGTGGACGGCGTGGTCTATGGTTTTGCCCTATATTATATTCGTTATAGCACATGGAAAGGACAACGCTTGTGGCTTGAAGATTTGTATGTGGAGCCGCACATGCGCGGTAAAAAAATAGGCGCTCAACTTTTCGAGCGCCTAATAGAGGAAGCCAAAGAAAAAGGTTATTCCGGCATGAACTGGCAGGCGCTCGACTGGAATGAGCCGGCCCTTAATTTTTACCGTAAATATAATGCCGGTTTTGATCCGGACTGGATAAATTGCAGTATAAATTTTTAATTTACTTATGTGCCTGCGTAGGTCATATATTTTATGCCTGTTCCTGGCCCTGTCTTTTTGCGCCTTTGGCAACTGGACACCCCTGATCATTACTTATTCGCGTAATGATTACGAGGCAGGCAGTAAGAATTGGCAGATAGTCCAACGGAATAATCACTGGATGTATTTTGCCAATCAGGCGGGTATACTTGAATTTAACGGTACGGAGTGGAGCTTATATCCTCTCGATAATAATGCGGATGGCCGCAGCTTACTGTGTGCGGCCGATAACCGGCGCATATATGTGGGTGGGGTCAATGAATTTGGTTATCTTGAACCTGATGCTGCAGGATGCCTGCAATATACTAACCTTTCCCTGCAAATTCCACGCAACGAAATGGGCGTGGGGAATGTATGGAAGATCTACGAAGCGGATAATACCGTTTATTTTTGCGGCGACTACATGATTACCCGGTGGGCGGGCGATCGCCTGCAAAACATCGGCTGTCCTGATAAAGTGGATTGTTCCGGCTTTATAAAAAACACTTTATATATCGGTACCAAATCGGGACTATATGTGTTGGCCGGAGATACTTTTTATCCTTTGCCTTTGTCGGATATGCTGGTCAATAAGAAATTAAGGGCTATTATTCCTTTTAACAACGCCATTCTGGTGGCCGCTTCCGATGCCCTCTACCTGATTGATAACAACAGCTGCCGGCCTTTTAAGACAACTGCCGACCGTTTTATTCATGAAAACGGCCTTTTCTCTGTAGCCGCCTGTGAACATACGCTGGCCATCGGTACCGTACGCAACGGCGTGGTATTACTGGATAGTAGCGGTAAGGCCCTTAACTATTTTAATGAATCGCACGGCTTGCATGACAATACGGTACTTTCGCTGTACTTTGACGCCGATCGCAATCTGTGGTTGGGGCAGGACAATGGAATTGCCTTCATCGCCTTGCATTATCCGCTGAAAAACCTTTATACACATCCCAATTTTTATGGGTCGGGCTATACTGCGGCATTGTACAATAATCAGTTATACCTGGGTACCAACCGCGGCCTTTATACCACTGCCTGGCTACCTGCCTTGTCGGAAAATGCACCGAACCTGAAACTTGTAAATGATTTGCAGGGACAGGTATGGCAGTTGACGGTTGTTGACGGCAAGTTGGTCTGCTGTATGGACATGGGCCTTTTTATCATTGACCGGCAAAATAATATTGAGCAACTGGAGCTGCCGGTCGGCGTCTGGTCATTCCGGCCGATGCACGATGATCCGTCCGGTGCATGGCTCAGTACCTACAATGGATTTTATACAACAAGGAATAATCAGGGTAAATGGGGAAAACCACGACTGGTAGGAGGATTAACAAATTATTCCGTCATTAATTATGAAGAAATTGAGCCCGGAACCTTATTGCTGAGAGTCGACTATAATGACTTTGTCAAAGCTACCCTCAATGATTCCCGGACTGAAACAATAACTGTCACTCATTTAGGCGATAGCATTATTCCGGCCAATTCATTTATCTACAAAATGAATGATAAGGATATCGCTTGTACCCGTTCCGGTTTTTTTGAAATAGACGATAAGGGCGGCCTGCGACCCGCCGAGTGGATTAATCAATGGTCACATGCGGTTAATTGGAATATTTTTTATAGAAGCCTCTCCTGTAAAGATAACCTGGTTGCCGTATTAGGCGACAATGTGGTAGGGGCTTATAATGAAAAAACACAGGCCTGTTTTTTGCAACATCATGCTATTCCTTTGATCACTAATTTTGAGGAGGTAATCATTCTCAACGACTCCGTGAGCATTATACCGAATGAAAACGGGTTTGCCTTTTGGAATATGTTATCGGACGTCCCACCATCGCACAGGCTCCAGATCCTAAAAGTAGAATCGGTAAAATCCGATACTACGGTGTATGTAAATTCAGGTACCGATAGCGCTTTTTTCAGCGTGCCTTACGAAAATAACTCGTTGTATTTTCATTATAATCTGCTCGATTATACGAATAATTTATCGGGATATGCCTATAGCTGCCAACTTGACGACGGCCCTTGGGTAAAACAGGTTTCTGCCGTAGCGGTCTATGAAAATATAGGCGCCGGGAAACATACGTTCCGGGTAAAGGTTGATTTGGAAAAAGAGATTGACAGGAATGCTGACAATAATGTGATTGTCAGCAGTTTGGATTTTAGGGTGCTGCCTCCGTGGTATCAAACTTTTTGGGCCTATGTTATATATATGGTGTTATTGACACTTTTAGGCATAGTTGTATGGTACTGGGATGACAAACGTATAAAATCGAAAAAGAGGAAATTAGAATTAAAGCAGCAACATCAGATTCAACTTAAAGAAGAAGAGATTAACCGGTTGAAGACAGAACAATTGGAAATGGCAATTAAGCATAAGAATCAGGAGTTGGCGAATACGGCCATTAGCCTGGCCAGGAAAAATGAAATGCTTTCGGAAATCAAGTCGGACCTGCTTAAAGTGTCGGAGAATATAAAAACCGATGGGCCTGATATGCCCTCGCTTAGGCGTAAAATCCTCAGATTAAATAATAAGATTAATGATAATATTCTTCAGGACGATAGCTTGAAAAAATTTGAAGAACATTTTGATTTGGTACACGATAAGTTTCTTGAACACCTCACGGAGAAATATCCTGATCTTACGACGAATGAGCGAAAAATGTGCGCATTTATCAAGATGAACCTTTCCTCTAAAGAAATAGCGCCGCTGTTAAATATCTCTATCAGGGGAGTTGNNACGTTACCGGTTACGTAAAAAAATCGGATTGAAGCAGGACGAAAGTTTAATCAATTTTCTTAATAAATTTAAAAAACACTGATTATTAAATATTTATATTGAATATTGATTTTTATTGAAGTGTTTTTGAAGTATTTTTTCTGTCTAATTGACGTACTTGTGCAGGGGGTAGTTTCATTAGTTGAGTTAATATTAGGTTTACATTTACATCATGAAACCTTAAACTTAATTTAAATGAAAAAACTACTATTTTCTTTGTTCCTGTTATCAGCCTTTTCAGTGGCTGTAACGGCACAAACAACACCTATTAAAGGGATTGTTGTTTCGGCGGGAGAAGAAGCGCCTCTCACCGGAGTAAGTATTTTTATTAAAGGTACCAATACCGGAACGTTTTCCGGAACGGATGGTACTTTCGAAATGCAGGCAAAACCCTCTGATGTCTTGGTTATTACTTACATCGGATATATTGCACAGGAAATACAGGTAGCCGCTACCAGGGATTTCCGCATTGTGCTGAGTGAGGATACGCAATTACTTGAAGAAGTAGTTGTTGTGGGTTATGGTGTGCAGAAGAAGAGTGTGGTTACTGCCGCTATCAGTCGTGTATCCAGCGAAGACCTTGAAACAGTAAAACCAACCCGTATCGAGGACGTGTTAAAAGGTAAGGTGTCAGGGGTGCAGGTGACCCAAAGTTCCGGACAGCCCGGTTCTGACTCTAAAGTGCGTATTCGCGGTATTTCAACGATCAATGACAGTGAACCCTTGTACATTGTTGACGGTATGCCTGTGGGTGGTGGAATTAACTATCTGAACCCGACGGATATCGAATCGGTGGAAATATTGAAGGATGCTGCTTCGGCGGCTATTTATGGTACGCGTGGCGGTAACGGGGTTATTTTGGTTACCACCAAACAGGGTGCTATAGGCAAGGCCACCGTGAACTATGATTTTTCTTTCGGATGGCAAAATCCCTGGAAAAAGAAAGCAGTGCTGAACGCACAGCAGTACATGACCCTGATGAATGAACAATCGATCAATGATAATGGTCAGCCCACTTATACTGCCGAGCAGATAGCCAATGCGAAAACCACCGACTGGCAGGACGAGACATTTAACTATAATGCTCCCGTACAGAGCCACCAGATCAATATTAACGGTGGTAGCGAAAGAGTTACTTATTTTCTTTCATTCGGTTACTTTAACCAGGAAGGTATTGTCGGCGGTAACTATGGCAAGTCGAATTATGAACGCTACAGCCTTCGGTTGAATAACCTCTATACGGCTTATGAAGATAAATCGCGTAATTTTTTGAATAAAGTACAAATTTCTACAAATATAGGCTATTCAAGGGCATTGTCTTCAGGTATAGAAACAAACTCCGAATACGGATCTTTACTAGGTAGTGCATTGACCTTTGACCCTACCGTTCCGCTATATGCCACTGATCCTGATGCGGTACTGGCTGCGTATCCTAATGCAGTGACGGATAAGGACGGCCGTGTATTCTCTTTACCGCCGGCAGGTTTTCAGGAAATTGCCAACCCGGTGGGGATGTTAAACCAACCTAACGGTGCACAGTTGAATGAAGATAAATTTGTAGCTTCCATTTGGGCGGAATTGTCTATTTGGGACGGATTGAAATTCAGAAGCAGCTATGGCGCCGACCTGGCTTTCTGGGGCAATAACTCTTATGAATATCCTTTCTACTTGTCGGCTCAGGGTAAAAACCGGAAAGATAGCGGCGTAAGCGGTGATATGCACCGTGGCTACACCTGGTTGCTGGAAAATGTGTTCAGCTATGACAAAACATTCGGAGAACATACTTTCAGCGCTATTTTGGGCCAATCGGCGCAAAAATCTACGGTATACAACATGGGCGGCTCAGGCGTAGACCTCGAAACCACTGACCCGGGCAAAGCCTATATCAGCAATACAATCGGAGCTGCTACTACCCAACGGGCCTGGGCGGATATTGGAGATGCTAATTTTTACGCCCTGGCTTCTTATTTCTTGCGTGTAAACTACAACTATGCGGAACGTTACATGCTTCAGGCTTCTATTCGTCGTGACGGCTCTTCCCGTTTTGGTTCGAATAATAAATGGGCGAACTTCCCCGCCGTATCGGTGGGCTGGAACGTCATGAACGAGTCCTTTATGCAGGAACTTAACCTGAATTGGTTGAATGTAGTGAAACTGCGCGCCAGTTGGGGTAAAAACGGTAACGACCGTATAGGCGACCTGCGCTATGCCGCCTTTAACGATAGCGGACAAAGTTATTATTTCGGTGGTTTCTATCAGATCGGTGCTGATGCTCCGGGCGGTACGATGTACAATGGTGTGTCGCCGGCGGCCTTGTCCAATCCCGATATCAAATGGGAAGAATCCGAACAGATTGACCTGGGTCTCGACCTCCGCTTTTTAGATCATAAACTCTCGTTCAGTGTCGACTACTTTAGTAAAAAAACCATTGGTATGTTGATGGACCAGCCGATCCCCGATTATGTGGGCTTTGGCGCCCCTATTGCCAACATCGGAGATATGAAAAACTGGGGGATTGAATTTGAAGCAGGATGGAAACACAGCATCGGCGGGGTTAATTACTATGCCAATGCTAACATTTCTTATCTGCAGAGTGAAGTGATCAATTTAGGTAATGCATCCGGCTTTATGTCTATTGAAGATGCCGGCGCTTCCGGGGTCGGCCAATTTATCCGCGCCTCCAACGGTGAGGTATATCCTTATTTTTATGGATATAAAACCAATGGTATTTTCCAAAACCAGGCCGAAATTGATAACTATGTGTGGACGAATCCGGAAACAGGAGATATCCAAAAAATTCAAGGGGCAGCTATGCCCGGCGACGTTCGTTTTGTCGACCTCAATAATGACGGTGTGATTGATGATAATGATAAAACTAAGATTGGTAAAGGGATGCCCGATTGGACATTCGGTTTTAGCCTTGGCGCCGATTGGAAAGGTGTTGATGTGAATCTCTTCTTCCAGGGTGCTCTCGGTAATGATATGTTCGACTTTGCACAACGTGGCGATATTCCGCTGATGAACCGCCCTCAATGGATGTTGCAACGCTGGCATGGCGAAGGAACCTCTAACCGCGTTCCGCGCATGACTTCTCAAAACCCCAACCAAAACTGGCGCTCCTCCGACCTTTATATTAAAGACGGTTCCTACTTGCGCTTGAAAGCCATTCAGTTGGGCTATACCTTCCCGCAGGATTTGACGAAGAAGATCGCCGTTCAGAAATTCAGGGTATTTGTGGCCGCCGAAAACCTCCTGACCTTTACCGGCTATGACGGCTTTGACCCTGAGGCAGCTTCGGGAGCCTATAACAGGATAGGTGTTGATAGAGGTATTTATCCTCAATCCAGAACGATATCTATTGGTGCAAATATCACATTCTAAACCCTAAAATAATACAGACAATGAAACGATATAATTTTTTAATCATAGCATTAGCTGCAGGATTATTAGCTTTGGCGTCTTGCACTAAAGACTTCCTTTCTGCAGACTCTGCAAAAAGGGTGCCGGTTGGCGATCCTGCTACCGAAGAGGTAATTCTTACCAACTTGGTATCCGCTTATCAGATCTTGTTATTCGACTCTTATGCCAGTAATAACTATAATAGTGTATTGTTGATGTCCGACCTGCGTTCCGACGACCTCTGGAAAGGAGGTTCCGACGCCGGCGACCAGGGACAATTATTTAATTTGGCGACTTTTACTTCAACGCCCGCGTTGAATGTCGGTGGCTTATGGAGTATTTATTACACCGGCATAGCCCGCGCTAATAATACAATTGCTTCGGCCGACAATGCAGTGGAAGGCGCTGATGCTGCTGTGGTCAACAGGTACAAAGCGGAAGCCTTATTCCTGCGCGCTTACTATGGCCATCTGTTGTGGAAATTCTGGGGAAATATTCCTTATTTCACGGAAAACCTTACGGCGCCTTATGTGTCGCCCCAATATACGGCCGATGAAGTATACGCTAAGATCATGGCGGATATTCAGGCTGCCGAAAGTTTGGATGCCCTGCCTATGACAACCACCGGTGAAGAATTAGGCCGTATCAACAAAGCCGCTTTGTTGATGCTGAAAGCCCGTGTGGTAATGTACCAAAAAGATAATGCCAAATATGCCGAAGTGGCGAATGATATGGCTACCATTATTGTCAGTGGCTCCTATAATTTATTCAATGATTTTGCCGCTATGTGGAAAAAAGAAAATTCTTTCTGCATAGAATCGATTTTTGAATCGAATCAGCAACCTACAGGTAAAACATGGGCATCGGGCTGGCAGGGGTATGGCACGAACCTCCCCGCCTTTATTTCCCCCAGCGAATTGAACGACCCGAATGGCGTATTTAAAGGCGGATGGGGCTTTGCTCCCGTACGTGTCGGAGCATGGAACATGTTTACTGCCGGCGATACGCGTCGCGAGGCTTCGATTAATTACTGGCCGTCGGGATCCTATGGCCCCCGCTTCCAGGATACGGGTTATTTCTTAGGTAAATATGCCGCGCGTGTGGGCTACAACAGTCTCCCCGGCGACCAGGACTTGAACTATTGTAACAACCTGCGTATTTTCCGTTATGCCGAAACGTTGTTGAACTATGCCGAACTGGTGGGTGTAAGGGGTGTTGCCGCACAGCAGGGCGTTAGTGCGCAGGAATGTTTTGACAAAGTACGTAACCGCGCTTTTGGCGGTTCGGCGCCTGCCCTTGCGTTGACCGAAGCCAACTTGAAACTGGAACGCCGCCTCGAATTTGTGGGTGAAGGCATGCGCTTCTGGGATCTCATACGCTGGGGAGATGCCGTAACGGTGTTGACCGAAGAGGCTGACGAAACTACTCCTGCCGGTGTTAGATGGACTTGGTCGCGTACATTTACCGAACAGAAAAAATATTTACCCTTTACCGAAGGTGAAATTAATGCTACAAAAGGTACTGCATATCCTTTAGTGCCAAATCCCGGATGGTAGAATACGAACTTAAAACAGATAGAAAATTATGAAAAATATAATCAAATATACACTGCTGGCATTTTGGGCGGCGTTGACCATAGCCGCCTGCGCACCGCAGGAATTTAGCGATTACTCGCTGGGTAGCGCGGACCGTATTGAAGAATCCAAAATCTCTTTTAGCCAGACACCGTCGACTTATAATGCTAATGTGATTGTTTTCACGAATACAACCAATGTAAATTTCCCTGTGACTATTACCTGGAGCTTGGGTAATGGGACGACCAGCAAAGATCAGGTNNGCCTGGAGCCTGGGTAATGGAACAACCAGCAAAGACCAGGTGGTTACGGGGATATATCCCGATGCCGGTACTTACACCGTGTCGTTGGCCATATCATCACCCGACGGAACAACAGCGATTAAAAGCGCAACGGTGGTTATTGAAAATGATGATCCCAGTTTATTAGATACACCTCTCTTCCGTAATTTGGCCGGCGGACCGGGCAATACGGCCGGTAAAACCTGGGTGTTCGACCAGCACAACCTCTATACGAAAAGAGTGGCGGATGCANNCAACGGGAAAAGATATCAAGGGGCACATGGGCTTAGGTGATCTTGGTAATTATGACCAGCAACACTGGGGCGCCGCTGCCGATAACAAATTAGCTTGGAAACTATATGATTTTAAATTTACCTTTAATCAAACTGCCGGGCTGGTATTAGACATCCAAAATAATGGAGAGGGTTATGGTCGCGTGGCCACTGCTGCATCTGTGGGTGGCTTTGTCGTGACGTCTACTGAAGGAGATGACGCCCTCTTTACTTACGACGGCGGAAGTTACACATTCAGCTTGAGCGAAGGCGGTACTTACCCCAGTATCACATTGTCGGGCAATGCCTTTATGGGCTACTACTGCGGTAGTCAGGTCTATGATATTCTTTACCTTGATGAGGAGGTAATGGCCCTGCGTGTGGCGAATCCAACAGAAAATCAGGATTGGGTATTTGTGTATATCCGTGAAGATCTTAACGTGACTGCTGTAAAGACACCGCAAGCGATTCCCTTATTCGACGACTTTGAAGGAGCGCCTGAAATACCCTTTGTAGAACAAGACATGGGGAGCAAAACAGACTCGGCCTATGGCAATCCGGCGCCTGTTCCCATTAATGAATCGAAACGGGTATTCCTCTATGAAAAGTCGACACAGTTTT
>DBDM01000061.1:12461-20949 GCA_002293585.1 Bacteroidales bacterium UBA932 | reverse complement strand
ATAGCGCAATGGGAGATAATGCATGGGAAACCCAGACAGAGATCGTGAAGAAGGTAGGAGAGGATGGTCTTGTATTGGATAAATGGGTGGAGTTGGAATTTGATTTCTCTTCGGTAGCTGCCCGTACTGATTACGATAAGATCGTGATCCAATTCGGCGCGGAAGGGCACGACCGTCCCGGCATCTTTTTCTTCGATGATTTTCAATTTGGTGAAGTGGAACCCTGAGGAGGTGAATAAATATAAGTTAATAGATGTAAGTTAATGTATGGTGAAAAGGGGATGACTATGCCGCCGTGTGTGGTTATCCCTTTTTTTTTAAATGAACAATGAAAGCAATTTACTATATTGGTATTTTTATATTATTGGTGGTGGGCTGTGCCAGCAGCGGAGAAACGCCTCCCGATACACCCCCCGATACGCCTGTTTCATTACAGGTCAATCCTGAACCTGCAACTACTGTGCCGGCATTGGGAACAAACTATGCGGCAGTGGTAACCTGTAATAAGCCCTGGACAATTACGTCCAACCAATTGTGGTGCATTTGTTCGCCGGCCTCGGCAACAGCAGGTATCGCCAATGTGCAGGTGAGGGTAGCCGCTAACTATAGCGGACAAAACAGGTCGGCCGATATCGTTTTCGCGGTAGGGACTTATACGAAGACCTATACTATAACGCAGGGTTTTACGGAAGAAGTGATCACTACTCCTGCCGGCTATTCCTTAGTGTGGAATGATGAGTTCAATGGCGGGAAAATGCCCGACACCAATAATTGGTGGTATGAAACCGGGGCCAGCGGATGGGGGAATAATGAACTACAAAATTATATAGCCGGGAATAGCGGAAAGGATACCTGCGCACTTGTATCCGGTGGAACATTGAAGATTATTGCCAAGAAGAGAGGTGCGGAAGTAATATCTATCCGCATGAATACGAAAGAAAGTTGGACTTATGGCTACTTTGAAGCCCGTCTGAAATTACCGCAGGGAAGAGGCACCTGGCCTGCATTTTGGATGCTTCCCAAAAACTTTACGGCCTGGCCCGACGATGGGGAAATTGATATTATGGAAGAAGTAGGCTATCGCCCCAATTGGATATCATCGTCTATACATTGTAAGGCTTATTATCATTCTATCGGCACGCAAAAAACCGCTGAAAAATATATAGAAACAGCCGAATCTGATTTCCACGTATATGCGGTGGAATGGACAAGTGACTTTATTAAAGGTTATGTTGACGGCGTTCCTTATTTTACTTTCACGAATGATAAGCAAGGCAATAAAAATACCTGGCCCTTTAACGCCCCGTTTTACCTGAAATTGAACTTAGCTTGGGGTGGAAATTGGGGAGGCGCCCAGGGTGTTGATGAAAGTAAACTTCCTGCAACCTATGAAATAGACTATGTAAGGGTATTTCAAAAACAGTAATGTAAGTTGAAAATAGGGATTCATATCATTTTACCTTTGGCGACCATCCTGCTTTGCGCATGTGCTAAAGGCCATCCCGGGCCGGATATTCCGCCCGACCCTCCCGGTAGCGACACCGTAACCTACACTTACAGGCAGGCAAGGAGCACGAAACGGGGCGTAGGATTTAATACTGTTTATGCGGCCGATGTGGAGATAATGAAAAATGGGGTGAGCTGGCTCTATAATTGGGACTCTAAATACAATTCGTCGCTTGCCGTGTCAATGGACAATGCGGGAATGGACTATATTCCCATGGCGTGGAACGGGGATTTCAATGCGGATAATATCCGCGCCTACAAAACACAACATCCGGAATGCCTGTATATTTTGGCGTTCAATGAACCGAACCTTACCGACCAAGCCAATATGACGCCTGCACAGGCAGCATCGCAGTGGCCTGCTTTGAAAAACCTGGCACAGGAATTAAACATGAAAATTGTGGCCCCGGCAATGAATTACGGGACACTGTCCGGTTATGGCGACCCCATAGTTTGGCTGGATGAGTTTTTCGAACTGGTGCCCTTGTCGGACGTTGATGTTATAGCGATCCATTGCTACATGAATGTACCGTCGGCTGTAAAGTGGTTTGTAGGGCGTTTCCGGAAATACGGCAAACCCATTTGGATGACCGAATTTTGCGCATGGGAAGGTACAGACTTGACCCTTGATGCCCAACGCAGGTATATGTGCGATGTGGTGAATTATTTTGAAACCGATCCGCTCATTGAGCGTTACGCCTGGTTTATGTTCGACGGCGCTGCTACCCAATACCCCTATTATGCCTTGAAAAGCGGGAATGCTTTGACCGGCTTGGGCCGTATATATGTCAATCTTTCTTCTCAGGATAAGAATGCATGGTATGCCGCTAACGAGGTGATCCCGGCGGCCCATTACAGCCAATGCAACCAGGCGAATGTGGTGGGTACGGAAACATGGGCAGGCAGTGTGATGTTGAACTTATCGGCTGATAAAACCGGTATCTTGGACGTGACGGAATTTTCGACTTCCAAATGGTTGGAATATCAAATAGACGTACCGGCGCCGGGAAGTTATACGCTGACCCTTCGTTATGCGGCGGCGGCTATGTCCTACGGTTCCGTGAGGTTGAATAACGGCGTGATCGCCACGCTGATATTCCCGCCTACCGGCGGCTACACGCAATGGTCTGCCTACACGGCTACTGTAAGTTTGCCGGCAGGCCGGCAGACACTCCGTATAGCAATAGATAACGGGGAAATTGCAATGAAATGGTGGAAATTTAATATTTTGTAAATACAAAAAAATAATATATAATGAAAATGAAAAACTTATTATTTTTTGCTTGCTTGCTGCTCCCTCTGGGAATGCACGCTCAGCAGGAAGAGCAGCGCATTAACGATCTGCTCTCTAAAATGACCCTCGAAGAGAAGATAGGGCAGATGAATCAATTGAGTTACGACCGTAGTGGCGACTTGGACGCAGGGATAAGATCCGGACAGATCGGTTCCCTGCTCAATATCGTAGATCCTGCGGAAGTGAACAGGCTACAAGCAATAGCCGTAAAAGAAAGCCGTCTGGGTATTCCCCTGATCATTGGTCGCGATGTGATTCATGGCTTTAAAACGATATTCCCTATTCCCATTGGGCAGGCTGCTGCTTTCAATCCCGGCATAGTGGAAGAAGGCGCGGCCATAGCGGCTGCCGAAGCCCGTTCGATGGGCGTGCACTGGACTTTTGCACCCATGCTGGACATTTCCCGTGACCCGCGCTGGGGCCGCTTAGCCGAAGGCTTAGGCGAAGATCCATATCTGGCATCGGTGCTGGGCAGTGCGATGGTGCGTGGCTTTCAGGGTAAAAACTTATCGGATAACACTTCCATTGCCGCTTGTATTAAACATTTTGTAGCTTATGGTGCAGCGGAAGGCGGCCGTGATTATAACAGCACGAACATTCCGCCGTACCTGATGCGTAATGTTTACCTGCCGCCCTTTAAAGCAGCGGTGGAAGCAGGCGCGGCTACGTTGATGACCTCTTTTAATGATAACGACGGCATTCCCGCTTCCGGAAACACCTTCCTGTTGAGAAATGTGTTGCGCGACGAATGGAAATTCGACGGTTTTGTAGTGTCCGACTGGGCGTCGATAACGGAAATGATTGCTCACGGATTTTGCGCCGACCCGAAAGAAGCGGCCATGAAAGCGACCAATGCCGGCGTGGATATGGAAATGGTGTCGAGGTCATATATCCGTAATCTGCCTGCCCTTATTAAAGAAGGAAAAGTGTCCGTGCAAACTGTTGACGAAGCGGTGCGCAATATCCTGCGTATAAAATTCCGCTTGGGATTATTTGATCATCCTTATGTAGACGTTGCCAAACCCTCTGTACTCTACGCTGAGGCGCACTTGAAAGCGGCGCAGAAAGCGGCGGAGGAATCTGTAGTATTGCTGAAAAATACCGGCGTTTTGCCTTTAAACAATACGGTGAAAACTATTGCTCTTATAGGCCCTATGGCCGATGCGCCGCACGATCAGTTAGGCACCTGGGTATTCGACGGTGAAAAAGCACGCACAATCACTCCTTTGGCTGCACTGCAACAACAATACGGCCAACAGGTAAAAATTAACTATGAAAAAGGAGTAGCCTACAGTCGTGACAACAATACTTCAGGCATTGCCGCAGCGGTAAAAGCTGCCCAATCGGCAGACGTGGTGGTGGCTGTTGTGGGAGAAGAAGCGATCTTGTCGGGCGAGGCGCATTCACTGGCTGCCTGGGAACTTAAAGGAGCGCAAAAACAATTGATCGCCGAATTGAAAAAAACAGGAAAGCCTTTAGTGATTATTGTAATTGCCGGTCGGCCTTTGGCTATTCAGCATGAGTTAGACGCGGCCGATGCCATGCTCTACAGTTTCCATCCCGGCACTATGGGAGGCCCCGCATTGGCCGGTATCCTGTTTGGAAAAGTGGCGCCCAGTGGAAAATTGCCTATGACATTCCCCAAAGAAATGGGACAAATACCGATGTACTATAACCACAATAATACCGGTCGTCCTTTCCGCGGCAATGAAACAATGATTGACGATATTCCGTTGGAAGCCGCACAGACTTCTCTCGGCAATTCTTCCTATTACCTTGACGCGGGCGCCGCCCCGCTCTTCCCCTTTGGCTTTGGATTGAGCTATAGTACTTTTGACTATACAAACCTCCGCCTTGATAAAACAACGCTCAAACAGGGCGAAACGCTTACCGCTACGGTAACATTGAAAAATACGGGCAGCTATGAGGCTACGGAAGTGGCGCAGTTATATATTCGCGATTTGGTGGGCTCTATCGCCCGTCCCGTAAAGGAATTGAAAGGATTCAAACGTGTAGCGTTGAAAGCCGGTGAGTCTGCCGAAGTGAGCTTCACTTTACATACTGATGATTTGGCTTTTTATGGTATCGACATGAAAGAAGTAGCCGAACCCGGCGCTTTTAAACTGTGGATTGGCGGGGACAGCAATACTAAATTGGAAACCGGTTTTACATTAGAATAAATAATTAAGCTATGAAAAAGAATATATTAGGACTGATATGCCTGTTCATATTAGCGGCGTGCGGTACGGCTACACAACAGCCCGATGTGGAAATTAAACGGAAAGTAGACGCCCTGCTTAAGCAAATGACCCTCGAAGAAAAAGTAGGACAGATGGCGCAGATCACTATTGACGTGGTGGCCAAAGGCCCTGATCGTTTCCGGAGTGACGAGCCTGCCTCTATTGATATGGAACAATTGCGTGATGCAGTATTAAAATACCACGTGGGTTCTATCCTGAATACGGCCAACAACCGGGCGCGCACGCCCGAAGTATGGGCTGAAATAATCGGTACTATTCAACAGGTGGCTACGCAGGAGTCACGACTGAAAATTCCCGTGATTTACGGTATTGACGCTATTCACGGTGTTACTTACTCTGCAGGGGCTACCATGTTCCCCCACGAATTGGCGTTGGCGGCCACGTGGAACCCGGAATTTGCTTATACTTTGGGTGAAATTACGGCTTATGAAACCCGCGCCAGCAACATCCCCTGGAATTTCTCTCCCGTATTGGATTTAGGCTTGGATCCCCGTTACTCGCGTCTTGGTGAGGGAATGGGTGAAGACCCGTACCTGATCAGTCGTTTCGGGGAACAATTGATCAAAGGTTATGAAGGGGAGAACAATGATATTGCCGATCCTTTCCATGTAGCCTCATGTATGAAACATTACTTAGGCTATGCTGTTCCCATTTCGGGAAAAGACCGTACGCCGGCCTACATTCCCGACAATGTATTGCGTGAATACCACGTGACACCGTTTAAGGCGGCTATTGATGCGGGTGCGCATACCATCATGGTGAATTCAGGGATTATCAACGGTATTCCCGTACATGCCAATTACGATATTCTCATTAAGTTATTGCGTGAAGAATTGGGCTTTGAAGGTTTGATTGTAACCGATTGGGGCGACATAGAAAATCTCTACAAGCGCGACATGGTAGCGGTGGATAATAAAGAAGCCGTAAAAATGGCTATTAACGCCGGCATTGACATGTCGATGATCTCCTATATGTACGAACCTTTCTGCAATGATTTGATCGCATTGGTAAAAGAAGGCGAAGTGCCCATGAACCGTATAGACGATGCAGTACGCCGCGTGCTTACGTTGAAATACAAGTTGAACCTCTTTGATAAACCGACGGTGGATTATAAAGACTATCCGAAATTCGGCGGCAAGGAACATGCACAAAAAGCCTACGAAGTAGCGGCTGAAGCTATTACTTTGCTGAAAAATAAAAATAATATCCTTCCCTTGAAAAAAACAGCCAAAGTATTGGTCACCGGTCCCGGCGCCAACTCCATGCGTCCGCTCAATGGTTGTTGGAGCTACTCGTGGCAGGGGCAGTTGGCCGATGAGTTCGCGGGAGATTACAATACGATTTTTGAAGCCGTACAAAATGAAATTGGTAAAAATGCCACTTGGATTCCCGGCGTAAGCTATGGCAAAGAGATGGATTACCGTATCGAAAATAAAGACCGCTATGAAGAAGCTATTGCTGCAGCTAGAAGATCCGATTATGTTGTTTTATGTGTAGGCGAAAATTCTTATGCCGAAAAGCCCGGCGACCTGGTTGATTTAACATTGAGTAAATTGCAATTGCAATATGCCCAAGACCTGTTGAAAACCGGCAAACCGGTCATTCTGGTGTTGGCTGAAGGTCGTCCCCGCGTTATTCGCGAAATCGCCTCCAATGTGAATGGTATTTTGATGGCCTACTGGCCGGGCAACTATGGCGGCGATGCGCTGGCCGATGTTATTTTCGGCGATGTGAACCCTTCGGGTAAATTACCCATTACTTACCCGAGTGCGGTGAACTCTTTAGTGCCCTACATTCATAAATATTCGGAAGAACAAGTGAAATCGGCCGGCATGTACAACTATGAAGGCGACTTCTCTCCTGAATTTCATTTCGGTTTCGGCTTGAGCTATACGGATTTTGACTATAAAAATCTTCGGTTAAGCGCAACACAAATTTCCGGCAAGGAAAAATTGGAAATAAAAGTAGAGGTAACCAACACCGGCAAAATGGCCGGCAAAGAAGTGGTGCAACTCTATACCTCCGATTTAGTGGCTTCCATCACTCCCGATGTGAAGCGCCTGCGCCGTTTTGAAAAACTCCTGCTCCAACCCGGCGAAACAAAAACCGTAGTATTTACTATTGATGCATCGGATTTAGCCTTTGTGAATGCCGCCAATCAATGGGTGACGGAACCGGGCGAGTTTAAAGTGACTATTGGAAACACGTCATTGGAACAATTGTTTTCTTATAAAAAATAAGCTATAAATATGAAGAGAATTATCCTATATGGGATGGGCATTGCGCTCTTGTTCGTCGTTATGTCCCGGTGTACCGCTAAGAAGGATTTCCTTCGCGCCGACGGGAAAAAGATTGTCAACAATAGCGGGGAAGTCTTGTTACGTGGATTTGGACTTGGCGGCTGGGTGCTCCAGGAACCTTACATGCTCCGTTTGTCGGGCATTGTGAAAACGCAACAGGAGTTCAAAGACAGTGTTGCCGCGCTGATTGGAGAGGAACGTACGCAGGAGTTTTATGAGGCTTGGTGGACGAACGGTATTCAAAAACGGGATATTGATTCGTTGGCCGCCTGGGGTTTCAATTCTATCCGGCTCCCCATGCATTATAATATCTATACGTTGCCTATAGAAAAAGAACCTGTGGAAGGTCAACAAACATGGCTGGAGAAAGGGTTTGTGCTTACCGACAGTTTGCTGGCATGGTGCGCAGCCAATAAAATTTATTTGATGCTCGACCTGCATGCAGCGCCCGGCGGACAAGGCAATGATGTGGCCATTTCCGATGCGTCGGCCGTACGCCTGTGGCAAAGTGAGGCCAATAAACAAAAGATGATTGCTTTGTGGCGCAAGCTCGCCGAACGTTATGTCAACGAAGAATGGATTGGAGGCTATGATCTGATCAATGAACCTAACTACGGTTTTGTGGATTCCACCGACCGTAACGGGTTGAATGAACCGGAGAATGCCCCGCTCCGCCAATTAATGGTGGACATTACCAAGGCTATCCGCGAAGTGGACAACAACCACCTGATTATTATTGAAGGCAACGGCTGGGGCAATAACTATAACGGTATTTTCCCCTTGTGGGACGATAATATGGCGATAAGTTTCCATAAATATTGGAATTTCAATGATTCCGCCTCCATTGCACATTTTATTCGGATCAGAGATGAGCAGAATGCTCCCTTGTGGATGAGCGAATCGGGCGAAAACAGCAATGTCTGGTTTACCGATGCGCTTTCCTTGCTTGAAAAAAATGATATCGGCTGGTGCTGGTGGACGTATAAGCGACTGGGCCTTGGTTGCCCCATGGAAATTATTCCGCCCGAAGGCTATCAAAAGTTGAGGGATTATTGGTCGGGTAAAGGGGCAAAACCCTCGGCCGGAGAAACCTATGAGATTCTTATGCAACTTGCTGAAAATTACAA
>DBDM01000061.1:0-12387 GCA_002293585.1 Bacteroidales bacterium UBA932 | reverse complement strand
CTTTGCAACGGATTATGATTTAGGTCGTAGCGGATATGCTTATCATGATGCTGATTCAGCTAATTATCGCGTATCGGATCCTAAATCGACGGGAGGGAACCGCGGGCATTTTTACAGGAATGATGGTGTGGATATCATCGCTTGTAATGATGACCAAACAAACGGGTACTGTGTGAGCTATACGGAGGCGGGGGAGTGGTTGCAATATACCGTTGAGGTGAAAGATGCAGGGAATTATGCATTGAATGTGAGGATGGCTCAAGGTGAGGGAAGAGGCGAAATATTCTTCACGCTTAACGGCGCGGCGACCGGGAAACCGGTAAAGGTAAATGCTGCCGGAGCCAAACGGTCGTGGCAGACGATGGGAGCGGGAACAATAGCTTTGGAGAAGGGGAAGAACGTACTTCGGTTGTGTATCAATAAAAACGGTGGCGATGTAAATTTTGTGGAATTGAAATACCAACCTTAAACTAAAAATTATTTTATGGAACAAACAAAACGTCAAAACAATATTCCTGCGATTATTGTGATGATTATCCTCTTCGGGATGATTTCATTTGTTACGGGGCTTGGTGGCCCTTTTGCCAAAGTATTGAAAGAACAATTTGAGGCGCCGAATTGGATGTCGCAGCTGGGTACTTTCTGTAACTTTTTAGCTTATGCCTTTATGGGTATTCCTGCCGGTATACTGCTTAAAAAAATCGGCTACAAAAAAACCGCGTTGGCCGCCATTGGCGTGGGCATTGTAGGGGTAGCCATTCAGTACCTTGCAGGGCATGTAGAACAATTTTTCGTTTATTTAATCGGTGCATTTGTGGCCGGTTTCTCGATGTGCATGCTCAACGTAGTGGTCAATCCGCTGTTGAACACATTAGGTGGCGGCGGTAACAGGGGCAACCAGCTGATTCAGGTTGGTGGTTCTTTCAATTCGTTGAACGCAACAATTGTGCCCGTATTGGTGGGTTACCTTGTGGGTTCCCAGGCGAGCATCAGCAATGCTTCGCCGGCGTTGTTTATTGCCATCGGGTTGTTTGCCGTAGCATTCATCGTCCTTGCATTGACGGCTATTCCCGAGACAGGCGTTGAAGCGGAAGTAAAGAAAACAGAAAAAGAAAAATACAGCGCCTTGTCGTTTCGCCACTTCATTTTAGGCGCTATCGCCATTTTCATTTACGTGGGAGTGGAAGTAGGTATTCCCAACTTTTTAATTCTGATTGGAACGGAAAGTTTGAAAATTGATGCGGCTACAGCCGGATCAATCGCCGGTACCTATTGGTTCCTGATGCTTATCGGGCGCTTGATCGGCGCCTCTGTTGGCAGCAAAATTTCCAGCAAAATGATGCTCACAGCGGTGTCTTCCTTAGGTATAGTGTTGGTATTGCTCGCTATTTTATTGCCGACTACTGTGTTGGTGAACATGCCCGTTTTTCAAAGCGATATTTCCTTCGGATTTGTTAAAGTTCCGATTAGTATTTTATTCCTCGTGCTGTGCGGTTTCTGTACCTCGGTAATGTGGGGCGGAATTTTCAACCTCGCAGTGGAAGGATTGGGCAAATACACGAAAATGGCGTCCGGTATTTTTATGACAATGGTTGTCGGTGGCGGTGTGCTTCCCTTGTTACAAGGCGTTGTGGCCGATATGGGAACAGGTGGCAATTATATAATGAGCTACTGGGTGATTGTCGTAGGGCTGGCCTACCTGCTGTATTATGCTTTGGTGGGACACAAAAACGTGAATAAAGATATTCCCGTAGAAGCTTAAACTGACTTTTGCATTTTTTGATAAACAGTCTCAAAATTTGGGACTGTTTTTTATTTATTGTATCTTTGCTGTAGAATTTTTTATATTTTATGACAGCACTGCTCCATCGTTTTCTTCGTTACATTGCGTATGATACCCGTTCAAATCCGGACTCATTAATGCGTCCGAGTACGGCCGGGCAAACAGTATTGTTGAAGTTGTTGGCGGAAGAACTCCGAACTATGGGACTGGACGCTATAGTGGATAAAAATAGCAATGTGTGCGCACACATTCCGGCGAATAATGGGAAAACACTGCCGGAAATCGGGTTTTTTGCTCATGTCGACACCGCTACGGAAGTGAGCGGTGCGAATGTGCAACCGCAGGTGGTGGAGAATTATCACGGCGGAGATATTGTGTTGAATGCAGCGAAGAATATTGTATTGCGTACGGCCGATTTTCCGGCGTTGAACAACTACAAAGGACAGACGATTATTACCACGGACGGAACCACCCTGCTGGGCGCCGACGATAAGGCCGGCGTGGCGGTGCTGATGCAGCTGGCGGAATATTTGACGGAACATCCGGAAATAAAGCACGGCGCGGTGCATATTGCTTTTACCTGCGATGAAGAAATTGGTCGCGGCGCCGACGGTTTTGATGTGAAAGCCTTCGGCGCCGATTATGCTTACACAATTGACGGCGGAGCGATAGGGGAGTTGGAGTACGAAAATTTCAATGCGGCGCAGGCTGTGCTGACAGTGCAAGGCAGCAATATGCACCCGGGAGAAGCCGGCCCAACGTTTAAAAATGCGCTTTTATTGATAGAAGAATTTAATCGACAATTACCGGCTGACCAGCGACCGGAAAATACGAAAGAGTACGAGGGTTTTTTCCTCTTGTCGCGGCTGAGCGGTACGCCCGACAAGGCCGAAGCGCAATACCTGATCCGTGATCACAGCGCAGAATTGTTTGTACAGAAAAAAACGTTGATGCAAAGCATGGCACAAGCCTTGAATGTACGGCATGGCGCGGATACTTTTCAATTGAAAATAACCGACCAGTATTATAACATGCGGCCGGAAATTGAAAAGAACAGACAGGTGGTGGATAAGGCTATTGCCGCCATGAAAATGGCCGGCGTGGAACCGGTTGTCAAGCCTATCCGCGGAGGAACGGACGGCGCGCGGCTCACCTACATGGGACTGCCCTGTCCGAATATTTTTGCCGGAGGACATAATTTTCACAGTATTTACGAATTTTTGCCTTTGCAGAGTATGCAAAAGGCGTTTGAAACCACATTGAACCTCGTTATGTTATCGAATGAATGACTAACACCACCGGCCGCCACAGGCATCTGGACGAAATCTTACGTGAAGTTCCTTTTGTCCGTATTGTAATTGTATTCTTATTGGGTATTGTATTTCAATGCTCGCGCTTTGCATTTACTTATTCTACGTTCATCACTACCATTGCTTTATTGGCTATTTACTTGTTCACTTTGTTTTTGCCCTTTTCACGGCGCTACAGCCGGCAGTGGGTGAACGGTGTGTTGGGCTTGTTGTTCCTGTTTTTCGCAGGGATTACGCTGGTGCAGCAGCAGCCGAAACAAAGCAGTTTGCCGGTACAGGAGGAAATTTATGTGCAGGCAGTGGTGGACAGTAAGCCGGTGCCGGGTGCCAGATTTCTTAAAGTGCCGGTGGAAATACAGGCCTATCAACAGATAGGTGAAGAATGTAGACAGCGTGCTTGCCACGCTGTAGAAAGCGAAGAATGTAGACAGCGTGCTTGCCACGCTGTAAAAGATAAAAGGTGTAAGGAAAAATCCGTTTTATATTTAGAGCCGGATACTACTATGGCCTTGCCTGCTTTGGGCGACACCTTGCTGGCGCTGGTGAAATTAACGCCGCTGCCGCCGCCGCAAAATCCGGACGAGTTTGATTATAAAACCTACATGGCGCGGAAAGGCGTGTTCGTTACGGGATTTGTACGCGCACAAAATTACACGGTAGTGCCGGCGCAATCGCTGGCGTGGCGCTATTGGCCTGCACATTTGCAAGCGCGCGCCGGGCGTATTTTCGACAGCATGGGGCTTGCCGGCGACGAACTGGCGGTGCTGAATGCACTGACGCTGGGCGACCGTACCGATATAGACCGGGAACTGAACAAGGCTTTCACCGCCGCCGGTGTTACGCATATCTTGTCGGTGTCGGGATTGCACGTAGGCATAATTTTCGCTATCTTAACTTTAGCGCTGTCGTTTCTGGGTAAGAGCAGGCGCGGCTTGCTTATCAAGAATACGGTGATTATTATCAGCCTGTGGATTTACGCCGCGGTGTCGGGCTTTTCGCCTTCGGTGAACAGGGCAACGGTGATGTTTTCCTTTGTGCTGGCCGGTAAAATGATGCAGCGGGATATTAGCATCTACAACTCATTAGCGGCCTCGGCCTTTTTCATTTGCTTGTTTTACCCCATGGACCTGTTTAGCATAGGCTTTCAATTGTCTTATTTAGCGCTGACGTCTTTGGTTTATTTTCAGCCCTACATTTACAAACTGCTCTACGTGCCGAACAAGCTGTTGAATTATTTTTGGCAACTCATCAGCGTGTCCGTGGCGGCGCAGATCGCCACCTTGCCATTAACCTTGTTCGTCTTTCATCAATTCCCCAACTACTTCATGGTGTCCAACATTTGGGTGATTCCGCTAACCGGCGTGACCACCTACCTGAGTGTTGCGCTGCTGCTGTTCAATTGGGTGCCGTACCTGTCCTTTGCGTTAACCTGGCTGCTGGACAAGGCGCTGTGGCTACTGAATAGCGGCGTGCGCTTCACCGAGCAGCTGCCTTATTCGGTGAGCGGCAACATCAGCATCACCACCCTGCAATACGTATTGTTGATTGCCTTTGTGCTTGTGCTGGCCGTCTGTATAGAAACGAGAAGCCGGAAGTGGCTGTTGGCGCTGGCGTATGTACTGGTGGCTTTTTTCGCGCTGAATGTGGTGACGGAAATGGAACAGCGGCAGCAACGGGTATTGGCGGTGTATAATGTGAAAAACAGTTCGTACATTCACCTGATAGACGGGAAAAACAGCGTTGTCCTGCGCGACACGGTTAGTGCAGAACAAAACTTTGAATTTAACCTGCAATCTTTTTTTCTAAGCCGTGGCTTGGCCGATGCTCCGGTGAATGTACTGAATGTGGATGCCGCGATAAAAGACACCTTGCAGCGGCACATTGGCGCTTACCGGGGCTTTATCCTCTTCGGCGATAAAGTCATTAAAATTCTGAATAGCGAAAGACAAGCATTGTCCAACAGCGTTCCGGTGGATTATCTGATCGTCACTTCCACCTGCCGGCAGCCGCCGGAAAAGATGCTGGACACTTTTGTTCCCGCACAAATTATTTTGGATGCCTCGGTACCGCCGTACCGCAGCAAGTTATGGGAAACCGCCGCCGCTGCCCGTCAAATCGCCTTGCACAACGTGAAAACAGCCGGTGCATGGGTGTGGTATGGACAGGGTTCACCCTATACCTACTCCAACGCCAAACTCGTGTGCTTTTTGTTCAGGTATTTATAGCCCGGGTCATCCTCTTCGAAGAAGAATTTTTCCTTCCCGAAGGAGGGTTTGAGCTGGTTGAACCAGGTGGCCTCAGGGTCATATTGGGCTAAGAAGGGCGTACATACCCAATCGGGATTCCTGCCTTGTAAAAATCGCAATACGAAATGTTTTTCCGCATTGATTTCGGTGATGCCCAAAATTTGTATCTTCCCGGCATAGGTGCTCATGCTTGGCCCCCTTACTGTCCGGCAGGTTCCGCTCACTCTGGAATAAGCTTTCCTGTAAATTTTCCAACACTTTTCCAGCGGCAATTCGAAAAAATACTTGGAGCCGGTGTCCCTTGCCACAAACATGTAGTAAGGAATACAGTTCAGATCCACCTGCTTGCGCCACAGTTCCGCCCAAATGTCGGGGTGGTCGTTGATGTTCCGGAGCAGGGGCGACTGCGTGCGGATCTGTGCACCCGTGCCCCGGATACGGGCTATGGCTGATTTGACGGCCTCCGTCGATAACTCTACCGGATGATTAAAATGCGCTTGTATGGTTAGGTTTTTTCCCGATTTTACGATCTTTTCAAAAAAGAACAGCAATTCATCGGCATCTTTATCCGTCAGGAAGCGATAAGGCCAATATGCCAGTGATTTCGTGCCTAAACGAATGGTCTGGATATGCTTGAACTCGTTGCCCAGCAAAGGTTCAATGTAGTCTACCAGCGTCTGCGTGCTCATGGTGAGCGGGTCGCCGCCCGTGAATAAAACATCTGTCACCTTGGGCTTTGTTTTAAGATATTTGAAAAAAAGATCCGCTTCCCGCATGGAGAATTTCAAATTTTTCATTCCGGAAAACTGGGGCCACCTGAAACAGAACGTGCAATAAGCATGACAGGTTTGTCCGTGTGAAGGAAAGAAAAGCACCGTTTCCCGGTACTTGTGCTGTATGCCGTGTAATTTCTGGTCGCCTAAAGTAGGTACGTTATGTTCCTGTCCTGCCGGATTAGGATTTAAGTGTAGCCGGATTTGATTGATGGTGTTTTTTAGCACTTCTTCGGAAGCGCCTGATTTTATCAAGTCCAACACCCTATTGTAATGCTTTTTCGGTAGCATCTCCCTGCGCGGAAAATTCAATGTGAAAATAGGATCATCGGGGATATTGTTCCAATTAATCAATTCTTCCGTTACATAATTGTTTGTCTTAAAAGGAAGCACTCGTCCTACCACCTCTATTGCCTCTTTATCTTCCGGACGCAATTGCGCTATTTGCGGAATTGTTTCGTAATTAGACAAATTAAATGCGTGATATTTCGTATTCATGGCAGTATGAATTAGTTGGTGGAGTTATACTGCAAAGATACGAATTTTAGGTGTAAAAAGCAATATCTTATTTAATTTATTGCTGATAACATCAACTGTTGTGGGTCAATAACAACGTGCTTGATGGCTTTTCGCCGCCAGGTATACACGATGTGTACCAGCCCGTCGCGGCTTTATCCATTCCGCCGGGTGTTGTCGCCAACGCGATCACTGTCCACAGGGCGAAGAAATGGGTAAGGATGATATTTTTCATATTATCATTGGATTAATAGGGCAAGTATAAGAAAAAATTTGTATATTTGTAGGTTAAAAGTCAAAAGTATGGCTTGGATTATTTTAATTATTGCCGGTTTGTTTGAAACGACATTCGCATTTTGTTTGGGAAAGGCAAAAGTCACGACCGGATATGAAATGTATTGGTGGTACATAGGTTTCTTAGTCGCCCTTTGCATTAGTATGCTCCTTTTAATCAAAGCTACGCAAACCTTGCCCATTGGGACGGCTTATGCCGTGTGGACAGGCATAGGCGCTATCGGAACGGTGATCGTAGGGATTATTGTGTTTAAAGAACCGGCGCATATACTACGGTTGTTTTTTCTATCCACATTGATTTTATCTATTATCGGATTAAAGGTGGTTTCTCATTGAAAAACAGACTTAATAATATATGCAAAATAATAATATAGACCATAGTAAAACCATGAGAAAAATTTTGATNNTTGGTGATGCTCACGGGCGCGATGCTCGTTGCCCAATCGCTGAGCATTACTCCCGACCGGAAAATTGAATATGCCGCTAATGAGCGTGGCGATCGCATTCCGGATTTTTCTTACTCCGGTTACATGGCCTCGGAACAGGAAATTCCTTTGGTGCCGGCTAAGGTCTATGTGGCCCGTGAAGGGGATAAGGATGCTACAGCCCGCATTCAGCAGGCGATTGATTATGTGAGTTCGTTGTCGCCGGATGAAAACGGCTTTCGTGGAGCGGTGGAACTTGAAAAGGGACGCTACCGGATCAACGGCTCGCTCTCCATTACCGCTTCGGGCGTGGTGTTGCGCGGGAGAGGATATGGGGAAGACGGGACAGTGCTTTTTGCCGCCGGAACCGGCCGTGAAACCTTGATTAAAATACAGGGGAAACCCTATTCCACCTCCGATTCCGTTCAGGTTACAGGCGACTATGTGCCTGTGAATGCCCTGGTCATTCCTTTTCCCGGCCGTCATCCGTTTAAGGTGGGCGATAAGGTCATCATTACCCGTCCTTCCACTGCCGAGTGGTTATCATTTATAGGCGCCGATAAAATAGGCGCTTTTGTGGATTATCCGTTGACGACCTGGGCACCGCGTGATTATGATCTGAAATGGAAACGCGAGGTAGTGGCTATTGATGCAACATCTATCACCCTTGATGCGCCGGTGACCTGCGCCATGGAAAAGCAATTCGGAATGGGCTATGTGTCGCACTGTGAAGATGCAGGCCTCATTACTAAAGTAGGTGTTGAGAACCTGCGTTGCGTATCGGAATATAATGAAAAGAATGCAAAAGATGAACACCATCGCTGGATGGCTATAACGGTGAACAATGCCGAAGACGGGTGGATACGCCGTGTTACGGGAGAGCATTTTGTGAGCAGTATAGTAGCTTTGTGGGAGGGTGTGCGCCGGTTCACCGTGGAGGATTGTAAGTCCTTGTTGCCTGTGGGTGAAATTGGCGGTTTCCGGCGTTATGCTTTTCAGACGTCCGGACAGCAAACCCTGATTTCACGTTGTTATTCGGAATACGGTTATCATGATTTTTCGGTGGGCTATACGGCCGCAGGGCCTAATGCCTTTGTGCAGTGTTATGCTTATCATCCTTATAATTTTAGCGGGACACTGGGCGGTTGGGCCTGCGGCACGCTGTTCGACCGGCAAACGGTGGACGGCGGTGCGTTAAAGATCGCTTTTCGTGACGTGGATGGGCAAGGGGCAGGTTGGAGCGGCGTGAACAGCGTGTGCTGGGAAGCGCGTGTGCCCCAACTGCATTTGGGAATGCCGCCGGGCGCTTATAACTGGGCTTTCGGCACCTGGGGACAGGGCTATGGCGACGGCTTTCATTTGATGCCGCGCACTTTTATGAAACCGCCGAGCCTGTTTTATGCACAATTGGAAGCGCGAATAGGCAACCCCTCACCCGATGCGGATAAGATCATTACCGTTCCGGCGCCGTCGATGGAAGGAACGAATCCCGCCTACACCGCGCTGATGAACAAACGTTCCGTTGACCCAGAATTAACGGTGGATAAATGGATCGACACCCTGGCAACGCGTTTTCCGCTTGTTCCCACGGTAAACGTTCCTGAAATAGGGACGGTTATTCCGCCCGTACGGCAAATTACACAAGAGAATAAAACGCAGCAAATAACCATAGAGAACGGATTAATTGTATTAAACGGAAGGCGACTGACCGGCAGGACACAGCGAACAGCTTTGTGGCGCGGAAGCCTTCGTCCGTCCATTGTAAATAGTGCAGGCATTCACCTCACGCGCTTTGTGCCGGGACGTGAAGGACGCGGTTATACCGACAATTTGGATACGCTGGTGCAGTTCATGCAACAAAATAACATGGCTGCGTTGAATCATTTTCCGGCGCTTTGGTACGAGCGCCGCAGGGATGATCACGGCCGTTCGCGCAGGGCGGACGCCGACGTGTGGGCGCCGTTTTATGAACAACCGTTCAGCCGCACGGGCATTGGTGAGGCCTTCGACCGTTTGAGTTTGTATGATCTGAATACGCCGAACCCCTGGTATTGGGACCGCCTGAAATCCTTTGCCGACCTTGCCGATGAAAAAGGCTTGCTCTTTATTGAAGACCATTATTTACAACATAATATCATTGAAGAAGGCGCCCATTGGGCGGACTATCCCTGGCGGACAGCCAATAATATCAATGAACTCAGTTTTCCTGAAAATGTATATTATTCGGGCGACAAGCGCATATTCATGGCCGATCAGTTCTATGATTTGAATGATGAAAAATTAGTGGCGTTTCACCGGAAAAATATCCGCCGTTATCTGGATAGTCTGGGCGATAACCGGAACGTAGTGCACCACTTAGGCTTGGAATATACCGGCCCGGCGAAATTTGTAAAATTCTGGTTGGATGTAATTGATGAGTGGGAAAAAGAAAAGGGAAGACAGGCCTTGACCATGCTTTCGGCTACCAAGGATGTAACCGACAGTCTTTTATCCGAAGAGCGTTATGCCGCTTTGCTGGATATCATAGATATTCGTCAATGGCACCGCCGTAGCGACGGTACGTTGTATGCGCCGCAGGGAGGGGTAAGTTTAACGCAACGCCAGTATAACCGGATCATAGATGAGGGAACGGCAGATGCCGGTGTCGTTTACGAAGACATCACCGAATATAAAAATAAATTCCCTGCTAAAGCGGTTGTTTACAGCGTTCGTGCCGCCACTCCGCTAAAAGAGTGGATCGCTTTTGTGTCCGGCGCTTCTTTGTGCAACCTGCCGGTTGTTGAAGATACTACATTTTACAGCGAGGCCGATCAAATGCGACCGATGAAAGAATTGACGGAAAACACGGCGCATTGGGGCATGGGAAAACCCGGCACAGGATACATTGTTTGCGTACATGCCGATACGGTGACCCTTGATTTGACCGGCGATGAAAATTTCTATTCGGCCTATTGGTTGAATACACGGGGAGAAATTATTGGAACGGCAATAGTTGCCGGCGGAAAAACTGTGCGCCTGGCCAAGCCTGTAGTGCAGGATGCCATCCTCAGGCTCAGCAAGCCACAGCCATTGGTGTCGACGGATAAAGTGTTGGATGCCATGAAACGCGCCACCCGTTTTATGGTGGAGAAAGTAGGCAATCGCGGCGCCTACGTTTGGCAGTACCTGCCCGACATGTCGCGCCGCTGGGGCGAATTGGAGGCATTACCCACTATGGGATGGATACAAAATCCCGGCACTGCGGCTATGGGACACCTTTTCCTCGACGCCTACCACGCTACGGGCGATGAATACTATTACAATGCAGCGGTTGAAGTGGCCGCTCTCTTGATGGAACACCAGTTGGAACACGGCGGCTGGAATTATATGATCGACCTGGCCGGCGAAAAGTCGATGAAACGCTGGTATGATACCTATGGGCGGCAGGCCTGGCGGATGGAAGAATTTCACCACTACTACGGCAACGCCACTTTTGACGATAATGGTACCATTACCGCCGCTGAATTACTATTGCGCATGTATGTGGAAAAACACGACGAAAGGTTTAAACCGGCCTTGGATAAGGTGATCAACTTTGTGCTCAAAAGTCAATATCCTTCGGGCGGATGGCCGCAACGTTATCCTATCGAAGCGAATTATGATATTCTCGGTAAGAAAAACTACGCCTCATTCATTACGTTGAATGATGATGTCTGTCTGGAAAATGTAGGATTCCTTACACAGTGCTATCAGGTTTTCGGTACGGAAAAGTTTAAACCGGCTATTTACCGTGCTATGGATCTGGTGTGGAAAATACAAACCCCGCCGCCTTACGCCGGTTGGGCAGATCAATATACGCATGACTTTAGGCCAGCTACGGCGCGTACTTATGAACCCAGGGGATTGAATGCGTCTACCACCATGGAGGTGATAGACATGCTCGAAACTTACTATAAACTTACGGCAGACCCTAAGTATCTCGACGGGATTCCCAATGCTATCGCCTTCCTGAAAACAATACAACTCACCGGTGCGCAGGTGCGGCAATCGGGGCGGCGCCTTTCTCCTGAAATGATCCTGGTGCCGAGATATGTCGATGAACGGACCGGCGCTCCGCAGTATATTCACCGTGAGGGCAGCAATATTGCCAACGGACGTTATTTCATCGATCAAAACATCACTAATACGGTGTCGCACATAGGTTCTTTTGCTCCCGTCAATATATCTGCGTTACAGCGCAGCTTGGAAGAAGTGAAACAAATTCCGGTCGATCGTTTAAAAGAAACGTCCCCCTTGCTTTCGGATAAGGCGATACCCTTGCCGGCGTATTATTCGGGCGACAATATTTTTGCCGGAAGAAATAATAACGTGGAGCGGATCATTGATAATTTAACGGAAGAAGGTGCATGGCTCTCGCCCCTGCGTATGACTTCGAATGTATTTAAGCCGGTGGGTAAGCAGGCGCCAAGCAGGACTACCGAATATGTAGCTACGCGTGCAGGCGACGAGTACGATACCTCGCCTTATCCGCCGGCGGAACAAGATGCCGGGCTTTGTATTACTACTACCGCATATATAGATAACATGATGACTCTCATCCGTTATTTGGATGCGGTGAAGTAAATTTTATGAATATGAAGAAGTTTCTTGTTGTTGTTATTTGCTCATTGCTTATCGCCGGCAATGCGTGGGCTGCCGATGTTTTTCCCGACGGTACGCCTATTCCAGGTTGGTTTTTAAAAAACAATGAACCGGTAAATGTGAAAACGCTCGGTAAACAATACCGTATCACCGATTATCATGTTAAAACCGACAGTACTATCGTGCAAACGGCAGCCATCCAGTCGGTCATCGACCGTGCAAGTGGCGAAGGCGGCGGCGTAGTGGTAATACCGAAGGGTGTTTTTTTAAGCGGTGGGCTATTCTTTAAGCAGGGAACGCATCTTCACCTTGAAGAAGGCGCGGTAATAAAAGGCAGCGACGATATCAGCCATTTCCCCATCCTGATGACGCGAATGGAAGGACAAACACTGAAATATTTTTCCGCTTTGATCAATGCCG
>DBDM01000023.1:3343-3528 GCA_002293585.1 Bacteroidales bacterium UBA932 | reverse complement strand
CTTCACGTTCTCCTGTCCTTTCACGTCGGCAAAGTCTTCCTCATAGCGGATGCTCACCTCCTCGAAAGCTTTCAGGATATCCACTTCCGTGGGGACTATGGACGACGGATCTTCAAAGAAATGCACCACTTCTTCCAGGTTGCGGGCGCCGTACACGTTCAATCCTTTGACTACGGCGGCTTCCC
>DBDM01000023.1:748-3284 GCA_002293585.1 Bacteroidales bacterium UBA932 | reverse complement strand
CGAGCGACAGTTCGCCCATGATGATGTAGCGCCCCACAGTGTCATGTTTAATTTGTTCCGATGCTGCCAGCAGACCGATAGCCAACGGCAGGTCATAGGCCGTGCCTTCCTTGCGGATATCGGCCGGTGCCATGTTGATGACCACCTTGCGCCCCGGCATGTGAAAACCGGTGCGTTCCAGGGCGGTGCTAATGCGGTGCTGACTTTCTTTCACGGCGCTGTCGGGTAGCCCGACCATGCAGAACCCGAGGCCGGGCGATGCGTCCGTTTCAATGGTGATAACGGTTGCGCTGATACCATAGCAGGCGCAACCAAATGTTTTGATAAGCATAAAAGTGGTTTAAGTGGTTGTTTTGTTTCATACAAGTGGCGGTTAGTAAAAACTACATTCTACAAATGTACAAATTAAAAACCAAACAACCAAAAAAATCTCAAAGTTTCCCACAGATAAAAGGATAAAAAATAGAACGCAGATAATAGGTTGCTTCGTTCCTCGCAATTGACGACGGATTTACACAACCAACCAGATAAAACATCACTCATCACTCATCACTCATCACTCATCTCTCGTCTCTTGTCTCATCAGTAGCCTAGAATCTTCAACATATTCTTATACGTCTGCTCCTTGCTGAACAGCTTGGTATTCCATTCGCCGTTCTCGTCGCGGTCGACAATAATATGCTTGGGCTGGGCTTGCAGGCAGTGCTGCAATCCGCCGTAACCGCCAATCGTATCCTGATAAGCGCCGGTATGGAAAAAGCCCACGTATTGAGGAGTCTCGTCATGCTCATACAGGCGCGGAAGGAAAATAGCGTTCTGACGGGCGTCGGCATTATAATAGTCCTGACTGTCACAGGTTAATCCGCCGAGGAACACCCGTTGGTACTCCCTGTCCCAATTATTGATAGGCAATTGCACAAACCGCTGGTTGATCGCCCATGTGTCGGGAAGCGTAGTCATAAACGAACTGTCGATCATATACCACCGTTCGCGATCGTTTTGTTGTTTTTGTCCTAAAATTTGATAGATAATAGCGCCGCTTTCGCCTACGGTAAAACTGCCGAATTCGGAAAAAATGTTCGGTTCGGGCACGTCATGTTGGAGGCAAATGCTCTTAATTTGACCGATAACTTCTTCCGCCATATACTCGTAATCAAAGTCAAAAGCTAATGAATTTTTAATGGGGAAGCCGCCGCCGATATTCAAAGAATCCAGTTCGGGACAAATTTTCTTCAATTCGCAGTATACATTCACGCACTTGGCCAATTCATTCCAGTAATAAGAATTGTCGCGTATGCCCGTGTTGATGAAGAAATGCAACATTTTTAGGCTGAATTTCTTATTCTTAGCCAGCTTAGCGCGGTAGAAATCAAGTATATCGCTATAGCGAATGCCCAGGCGGGAGGTGTAAAAATCGAACTTGGGCTCCTCTTCCGCCGCAATGCGTATGCCTATTTTACATTTTTCGGTGACATATTTATCCAGCGCATCCAGCTCCGCCATGTTGTCAAGCACGGGAATGGTATTGGACCAGCCGTTATTAATCAGTCCGGCAATATTTTCCACGTACAGGTCTTTTTTGAACCCGTTACAAATGATATAGCGGTCTTTGTCAATGAGTTGTTGTTCATAAAGGGCGTCGATGAGATTAATGTCGAAGGCCGATGACGTTTCAATATGTATATCGTTCTTCAGCGCCTCTTCCATTACAAAAACAAAGTGTGAACTTTTAGTACAGTAACAATAATTATAATCGCCCTGATAGTCGACCTTGGCCATGGCTACATTGAACATACGTTTGGCCCGCTGGATCTGCTGGCTTATTTTAGGCACATAACTTATCTTTAACGGCGTTCCGTATTGAGCAATGAGCTCCATTAAAGGCACGTCATTAAAGTAAAGTTCGTTGTCCACGATCTTAAATTCTGCCTGCGGAAATTCAAAACTTTGTTCAATCAGGTCAATGTATTTGTTCTTCATAGTGTAATTTAACTTGTTTACTTAGACTAAAATTTCTAAAAGTAGTTTAATCGGATTTGAAAAATTAGACAAAAATACATAAAAAAACGATATAAATTGACAAAATGACACTTTTTTTTGCTTGGCACCGGATTTGCTGATGATAAAATTATATGAATACTACACAAACAACTAAAAATGAAGCGCTCAGCCGTTACGCTATCAATTTGAACGAACGGGCGCGCACCGGCAAACTTGATCCGGTGATTGGGCGCGACGAAGAAATACGCCGCGTGCTGCAAATTTTGAGCCGCCGGACCAAAAATAACCCGATCTTAGTCGGGGAACCCGGAGTGGGAAAAACCGCCATTGCCGAGGGTCTTGCCCACCGTATTATTACCGGCGACGTGCCGGAAAATCTCAAAAGCAAGCAAATTTATTCGCTCGATATGGGAGCCCTTATTGCGGGCGCCAAATATAAAGGCGAATTTGAAGAACGCCTCAAAGGTGTGGTGCGCGAAGTGATCGACGGGGCGGGGGACGTGATCCTGTTCATCGACGAAATCCACACGCTGGT
>DBDM01000023.1:0-740 GCA_002293585.1 Bacteroidales bacterium UBA932 | reverse complement strand
ATGGATGCCGCCAATATCCTGAAACCGGCATTAGCGCGTGGTGAACTGCGTGCCGTGGGTGCCACGACCCTCGATGAATACCAGAAGTATTTCGAGAGAGATAAGGCGCTGGAACGCCGTTTCCAAATGGTGATGGTGGATGAGCCCAGCGTTCCCGATGCTATTTCCATTCTCCGCGGATTGAAGGAGCGCTACGAAAATCACCATAAAGTGCGCATCAAAGACGATGCGATCATTGCGGCGGTGGAACTCTCCACGCGCTACATCACCTCCCGCTATTTGCCCGACAAGGCCATTGACCTGATCGATGAGGCAGCGGCAAAATTGCGCCTTGAAATGAATTCGGTGCCCGAACAAATTGATGAACTCGCCCGCAAAGTACGCCAGCTCGAAATTGAGCGCGAAGCGATCAAACGCGAAGGCGACACGAAGAAAGTGGAAGAGCTGTCCAAGCAAATTGACGAGCTGGGCAAAGACCTTGCCACACAACGGGCGCAATGGCAGGAAGAAAAAGACCTGATTGATGTGATACAAAAAAACAGGCAGTTGATAGAAGACCTGAAATTCCAGGCCGAAGACGCCGAACGCCGTGGTGATTACGGCAAAGTAGCTGAAATACGCTACGGGAAAATTGCCGAGGCCGAAAAAGAAATGGAGCGGCTGAACAAGCAAAAAGCCGAGCGCAATTTCACTATGGTCGACGAGGAAGTAGAGCCCGAAGATATTGCCGAAGTGGTGGC
>DBDM01000068.1 GCA_002293585.1 Bacteroidales bacterium UBA932 | reverse complement strand
GAACGAAGCAATCAATTCTCAACTACTCTACCCGGAACCAGTCGATTTTAGCACAGCCGCCGTCGTTGTTGGCTGAGGGGCGGGTAGCAAAAAAGCCGACCTTAGCGCCTATCCATTTGCCTTCCTTGGCGGTGAACGATGCGCCGATGGGGGTATAGGTTTCGTTATCGGTACTAAAGCCGAACGAACAAATGCCGCCTTTTTTCACTTCCACGCGCAAATATACGGGTGCGTTCACATCCAATTTTACGGTGTGGGCGGCGGCTTCCTCTGCGCTCCCTTTATCGGCAGCCTTACAGGTATTTTGATAAAGAACAACGCCCTCCTCAGTGGATTCCAAATAAATGGAAGCATAGTCCAGTCCCATCACCACCAAGCCTACGCGCTCTCCGGTGATCCGTGTGTTCGGACGGAATTGCAGTTTCGTGGTAGCGGTAAATTCAGGCGCAGGAAATTTCTGTAATAAGAGATTGGGCGCATCATACAGGTTTTTGTAACCGGGCGCCACAGGCACTGTATAGAGGTGGAGCATTCCGTTCTTCACATCATTGAAGGCCCACCAGTCGGCCGGATTGGCATGCCATTGCCATTGCAGTCCCAGGGCGGGCGAAGTAAACTCGTCGCTTTCCGCCGGCGTAGCGATGGGATAGGTTTTGCCCACATTCGGTTTTTTGTAGGTCAACACCGGCTCGCCGCAGCCTTTACCTTCTTTGTCGACACCGATCACCGGCCAGCCGTCTACCCATTTCATAGGTTGAAGGTGCACCACGCGGCCGTAGTTATACAGGTCCTGGAAGTGCAGGAACCAATGTTCGCCGGTCTTTGTATCGACCCATCCACCTTGGTGCGGGCCGTTGTGNNTATCCTTGCGCCATCACTATTTTCCGCTCGTAAGGGCCCCACACGTTCTTTGAGCGCAGGACTACCTGCCAGCCTGTGGCTACGCCGCCGGCCGGTGCAAAAATATAGTAATAGCCGTTATATTTATAAAATTTCGGACCTTCGATGGTTTCATCGTCTTCATGTCCGTCATATACGATAGCGCTTGCGCCTATCGCTTTTTTCCCATCATCGGAAAGGCGGGTAACCGCTAAGACACTTTTAATGCCGGCGCGACTGCCTGCGTAAGCATGTGCAAGATACACCTTGCCGTCGGTGTCCCACAGCGGACAGGCATCGATCAACCCCTTGCCGGCCTTCACCAGCGTGAGCGTGTCCCAAGGCCCTTCGGCCTTTTCCGCCGACGTCATGTAAACGCCGTAGTCGGGATCGCCGTAGTAGATATAAAACCGCCCGTTATGATAACGGATGGACGGCGCCCACACGCCGTTGCCATGTTGCGCCTTGCTAAACACGTCTTCAGGGATCAGTTTTTCCGCAGCATAGCCTACAATCGTCCAGTTCACCAAATCTCCGGAATGCAAGATCTGCAAGCCGGGAATGCAATTGAAACTCGACGATACCATGTAGTAGTCATCGCCCACACGGCAAACGTCGGGATCGGAATAATCGGCGTAGAGCACCGGGTTTTTATAGGTGCCGTCGCCGTTGTCGGCCACCCAGACTTTGGATTGGGCATAGGCGGCAGTGAGTAGTAAGCAATATGCAGTGAATAGTATGTAGCGCTTCATGATTTACGATTTATTGTTTATTTGGTCGCCGCAAGGACGACCATTACATTATTCATTTGGTGTCCATTGGTCGTTGCGGGAAAAGACATTGGTCAGGGTATATTGTTTGACCTCGTCGGCAGAGAGTTGTCGGCTCCAGGTTACACGGCCTTTAGTTGCGGCGCCGGGGCCTGTATTTTTATATTCGGCATAGCGGGCTGTTTTTTCATTTTCGGGATTCCGCCAGTTCTCCCAGCCTTCGGGCAGGATGTGTGCGCCTAACGTACAATTCATGAACAGCACCGCCGCATAAGCGCGCCAGGGCCGTCCCAGGTATACCTTGTCAATACCCGGCGCCGCAGTGAGCGTGCACCGGTTGAATACGTACCCGAAAGGAATATCTTCCGGCGTGGAAGCAGCCGTAACAAAAGAATTGCGTTTGCTGTGAATGGTGCAATTTTCAAACCACGCGGTGGCAGGACCAAAAATAAAATCAGTCGTTCCCTCGATGTAGCAGCTGAGGTACAGCTGGCGGCTATTGCCGTTTCCGGTGAAAAGCGTATCCTGATTTCCGAGCAGGCGGCAGTTTTTGAACACCACCCTATCGCCCTCCACATGCACTGCCACGGCTTGCCCCAGCTGCGGCGCGTTGTTCTCGAAGGTGATGTTTTCGGCGCGAAAATCGCTGCCCAAAATCAGCACGGTGTAGGTTCGGAACGTGCCCATTTTGTTGATATTAGCGTGGTCGTCCCACGTAATAATAGTTTCGTTCACCTCCTCGCCAATAAGGGTGATGTTGGTTTTTTGCGCAGCGATAACCAGCTTTTCCCGGTACACGCCTTTCTTAATAAAGATTTTAGTTTCGCCCTCGGGACGGTAGTCGCGCACGGAGTTTACCGCCTCCTGAATGGTGGTAAAGTTGCCGCTGCCGTCTTGGGCAACCACA
>DBDM01000087.1 GCA_002293585.1 Bacteroidales bacterium UBA932 | reverse complement strand
AGATTAAGAGATTAAGAGATTATGAAAAGAATAGTATATATTATCTTATTAATTTTTTCGGCGGGAGTTGTGCAGGCGCAAACGCCGGAAGAGATGTGGACAAAGGGCAATGAAGCCTACGCTGCAGGTGATTATGCCGAAGCGGCTGCCGCATACCACGCCATTGAAAACACCGGCTACGTGTCGGCCGACCTGTACTACAACCTTGGCAATGTGTATTACAAACAGCAGTCGCTGGGAAAGGCTGTTCTTTACTACGAGCGGGCGCTAAAGTTGCATCCCGAAGATAAGGACATTGCCTACAACTTAGAAATGGCGCGTTCAATGACAACGGATAAAATTGAAACGGTGCCGGAATTTTTTGTCACCACCTGGATACGCAACATCCACAGTATGGCCGGCGCCGACACCTGGGCATGGCTGTCCATCCTGCTGCTGGCGGCCGGATTATTATTCGCCGGACTGTTTTTCTTCGCTCGCCGCGTAGCGCTACGGAAAATATCGTTCTTCATCGCCCTACTTTCCGTACTGTTATGCGCAGGCAGTTTTTGGTGCGCCGGACAGCAAAAAAGCGCCCTGTCCGACCGGTCGGAAGCCATTATTTTTCCGGCAGTGGTCACGGTGAAAAGCTCGCCCGACAGCAACGGCAAGGATTTATTTATTCTGCATGAAGGCACCAAAGTTGTTGTGTTGGAAACGCTGGGCGACTGGCTGCGTATACAGTTGGCCGACGGCCGCCAGGGATGGCTCATGCAGAACACCATGGAACGAATTTAAACAGGGGGAAATAGATTTTAAAATTAAATCATGAAAAAAATTGCATTGATCACAGGGGCTACCGCCGGCATCGGGGAAGCGGTGGCCGTAAAATTTGCACAGACCGGCTACCGCCTGATCATCACCGGACGGCGCAAGGAATTATTGGAGCAGGTAAGTCATCATCTGTCCGATAAATATGGCATCGACGTGTTGCCGCTGTGTTTCGACGTGCGGGTACAGAGCCAGGTGGAAAAATATTTAGGTCAACTGCCCACCGATTGGCAGGATATTGATGTGTTGGTGAACAATGCCGGATTAGCCGTAGGGCTCAGCTCCCTGCAGGAAGGCGTGGTAGACGACTGGGAGCGGATGATCGACACCAACATCAAAGGCTTGCTGTACGTGAGCCGCGTAATTACTCCACTGATGATTAAGCGGGGAAAAGGCCATGTTATTAATATCGGTTCTATTGCGGGGAAGGAAGTATATCCTAACGGCAATGTATACTGCGCCACCAAACATGCAGTGAACGCACTCAGTGCAGGCATGCGCATGGATTTACTGCCGCATGGCATTCGCGTGACACAGATTTGTCCCGGCGCTGTGGAAACGGAATTTTCAGTCGTGCGTTTCAAGGGCGATCAACAGCGCGCCGACGATGTATACAAAGGTTTTGAACCACTGCGTGCACAAGATATTGCCGAAGCCATTTATTTTGCCGCAACGCAACCGCCGCATGTAAACATTAATGATTTGGTGATTATGCCTACCGCACAAGCCGGCACTATGGTATGGAACAAGAAATTATAATCCCTACAAGAAAAGAGGATTTACATACATCTTGACATCTTCCAGTTTGATACTTTTATCACAAAGGATAATCAATCGCTCAAGGGCGTTGCGAAATTCACGGATGTTACCGGTCCACGGATATTTTTGCAGTTCTTTCAACGCTTCGTCGGTAATTTTCCGATGAGCGTACCCATATTCATCACAAATTTGTTGGATAAAATGGTCGGCTAATAAAGGAATATCTTCTTTGCGTTCGGATAGCGAAGGGATGTGTACCACGATCACACTGAGGCGATGGTAAAGGTCTTCGCGAAAAGTTCCCCGCTCAATTTCCAATTTCAAATCTTTGTTGGTGGCCGCCACCACCCGCACATTCACAGTAATGTCGGCATCACTGCCTATTCGGGTAACTTTATTTTCCTGCAGCGCCCTCAATACTTTTGCTTGTGCCGAAGGACTCATATCGCCAATTTCGTCGAGAAAAAGCGTGCCGCCATCGGCTTGTTCAAATTTTCCTTTGTGTTGTTTAATCGCTGAAGTAAACGAACCTTTCTCATGACCAAACANNCTCTCAATCAATTCTCCGGGAATAGCGGCGCAATTCACTTCCACAAAAGGCGCTGCAAAACGGGCGCTTTTTTCATGCAACAGGCGAGCGACTAATTCTTTACCTGTTCCGTTAGCTCCCGTAATCAGCACGCGGGCTTCGGTAGGCGCCACACGTTCAATCAACTCTTTCATCTTAGCTATAGCCGCAGAACCGCCAATTATTTCAACGGATTTCGCCGTCTTACGTTTTAAAACTTTTGTTTCTTTAACCAATTCCGTCTTTTCGGTAGCGTTGCGTATAGCGATCAATACGCGGTTAAGGTCCAACGGTTTTTCAATAAAATCGTAGGCACCTTTGCGAATACACTCTACCGCAGCATCAACAGTACCATGTCCCGAAATCATCACCATCGGCAGGTCGGGATGGGATTGCTGCAACTTGTCCAGCACTTCTATTCCGTCCATTTCCGGCATTTTAATATCACAAAAAACGAGATCCAAAGGCACTTCCGAAACTACTTGCAAAGCCGTATTTCCCGTGTCGGCCAAAAAGACTTCATGTCCTTCATAATTCAAAATATCCTTCATGGTATTTCGAATACTCTTCTCAT
>DBDM01000120.1 GCA_002293585.1 Bacteroidales bacterium UBA932 | reverse complement strand
CCAAAAAAATAAAAAAAGATTTAGCAATGAAAATAATTCATTATATTAATGATTTAGATAAAAAACGGAGTGTGTGGCCTGGGAGTTTGGGTGCTCACGAATTTTTAATCAACAAAGTCAATAATATCGCATATTTAATTGTTGTAGCAGCAAGAGAATTTCAACCTACGGCATATCTAATATATTTAGAAGGTGTGTGGGAGTTAGAAAAAGAAGATTTGTTGCATGAATGAATCTTTCGCCGCTACCGCGAAAAGTTTACCGATATAAAAATAGTTTTTAAACATAATTGAAACACACAATCAAACACTACGAAAAATAAAATTAATAACAATTTAAAAAACAGTTAGATATGCGAAAATTAATTCAAACAGGCACACTTCTTTTGACAAGCCTTTTAATAGCAGGCTTTTCTGCATCGTGCGACAAAGACAACACAGAAGACAACAATTCCATAGCAGGAGAATGGTATAACGGCGGAAGAACCAGCGAGGTTCATACCGGTAATGCCGAATATGACAAAATTATTGAAGACAGACACTTCGATGCAGGAGATGCCGGTCAGACAGTTTTTATTACTTTCAACAGTGACGGGACTTGTACAGTATCCGAAGGAAAAACCGGCACATATTTGCAAGACGGTAATATTGTTACCGTTGATGGAGGAACTTATACCTTATCAAGTGATAAAAAAACGCTTTCAACCGCACCGGAAGACTGGACTTCCATTGCGCAACGCAATGTAAACGATGGTGCTTATCCGGGTGTTCCGACAGAAACCGTAGTAAGCAGCGCAACACGAACATACCATCTAAAAAAGAAATAAACACTATTTTATAGTGTTTGTTAGTGTGTTTCATTATGTCAAATCAATACATTTACATTAGAGATTTAACGGACTTCGATACTAATGTAAGGCAAATAATCGCTGTTAGAAATTTGCAAAAGAATAATATCAATAAACAAACAATACCCATGCACTCTCGCAAGCATACTACCACCAGGCAGCACACAGCCACCCGAATGAGAACAATCCATTTGATAAGCTGTTTCCTGCTGTTGCTTTTACCCATTCACCTGCAAGCAGCCGGAGGCGACACCATTAAAGTATCCCTGCGCGCCAATGCACAGCAAGACAGGATACAACTCCGCTGGGCAGTCAATTCGCCCTCTGCCTGGTATTTTACCAACAAAAACGGCTTTACCCTTGTCCGTTACACCATTATGCGCGACAGTACCGTATTGGAAACACCCGAAAAAATCACCATTGCCCATGTTTTGAAACCCCAGCCACTGGATGACTGGCAGCATATTGCCCAAAAAGACAATTACGCCGCCATCATAGCACAAGCCCTTTACGGCGAAGACTTTCAAGTATCGGGCGGGCAGAGCAACATCAGTCAAATCATCGCCCTCTCGCAAGAGCAGCAGCAACGCTACGCCATGTCGCTTGTTGCCGCCGAAATGTCCTTTCCAGCCGCTATGTTTGCCGGCTGGGGATATGAAGATTACACAGTAAAAAAAGGCGAACGCTACCTCTATCAGATAGTTCCGTTACATACTACAACCAAACAGCAAGTAGAAGTCGGCGCGTCATACATCAGTTTAAGCGATTATTCCGAGCCTCCGCGTCCCTTGGATTTCAATGCCGTATGGGGCAACGGAAGCGTATTGCTCACTTGGGATTATAAAAATATGCTGCACTATTTCAATGCCTATCACCTGGAACGCTCGGAAGACAAGCAGCACTTTACCCGTGTTTCCAAAACCGCATTAACCAATATTATGGGCAGCGACCGGATGTTTTACACCGACAGCATTTCCAACGGAAAAACCTACTACTACCGCCTGCAAGGCGTTACCGCTTTCGGCGATGCGGGAAGCTATTCCGATATATTGAGCGGAAAAGGAACCGGCAGCTTGGTGTATGTCCCCTTTATCAAGCAGGCAATGCCCGACGGCACAGGCGGCGTAGAAATTACCTGGGAATTTGACGAGCGCGGCAACAGCGAGATAAAAGGCTTTGAACTGCGCCAAAGTGTAAGCGTGGACAGTGCCTTTACGGTTGCCGTTGCCAATATCCCTCCGGTGCTCCGGACGCTTCGTTACGCCAATCCCCTTCCCGAAGGCTACCTGACCGTTGCCGCCATTCCCCACGAAGGCGAGGAAAGAGAATCATTCCCCCACCTGCTGCAAATGGAAGATAGCATACCGCCCGCCATACCGAAAGGCTTAAAAGGCTATGTAGATACACTCGGCGTGGTACATTTGAACTGGGATAAAAACAGCGAATATGACTTTTACGGCTACCGCATTCACCGAGGGCATACCAAAGGCGAAGAATTAATTCCGTTAAACGATGTAGCGCATCAGTCAAACACATTTACGGATACTATCAACATTCATAATCTGAACGCCAAAGTATATTATGCCGTAGCCGCGCTCGACAGACGCTATAATCAGTCCGCGCTTTCCGAAGTGCTGGAACTCGAAAAGCCCGATGTCGTAAAACCCTCGCCGCCCTACATTACCCGCTACGAATCCACCGCAGAAGGCATCCGCTTGGAATGGGTAACCGGACGCGACGAAACCATACGCTCCTTCCGCGTTTACCGCAGGGAAAAAGGAAGCAGTGAAGCAGTGCAGGTTGCCATTACCGATACGGCAGCCGTTTCCTATACCGATGCAAGCGTTGTAAGCGGTACCAACTACATCTACTATGTGAAATCAGCCACCAAAAGCGGCTTAGAGTCGGACGCTTCGCCCGAAATCGCCGTTAAGTCGAAAGCCAAAGATACCGGCGCAGATATTACACAGTTTAAAGGCAGCCGTCAGAACGGCATTGTACTCACTTGGCAGCACAATATAGATAATATCCGCTCTGTGAGCATCTACCGCAGGGAAGGCGAAGAAAGCCTTTCGCTTTGGCGGGAAGTGGAAAGCTCGCAGCGTGAAACCGCCGACCTCACAGCCAAACGCAACACAGCGTATGAATATATGCTGGTAATCAAAGACCGGCAGGGAAAAGTGTACAGTAAAAATATAAGTATAAAATAACAGGCTACACGAATCAGGAGAGATAC
>DBDM01000065.1 GCA_002293585.1 Bacteroidales bacterium UBA932 | reverse complement strand
GACTTATTCATTTTCAATTTTCAATTCTCCATTTTCAATTATTTAAACCCTTTCACCCTTCTACCTTTATGCTATTACACAAATTAAAAGATTATAAAGTCATCCTCGCGTCCGGGTCGCCGCGGCGCAAGGAATTGCTCAAAGGCATGGGCATTGACTATACCGTGGAACTGAACGAAGAGGTGGATGAAAGCTATCCGGCCGATATATCTTTAGAAGCGGTGCCGGCCTACTTGGCTAAGCTGAAATCACGGGCTTTCGGCCGTCCCCTGGCGAAGGATGAGCTCCTCATTACGGCCGATACGGTGGTGATCTGCAACGGGCAATTACTAGGTAAACCCCTTGATGCCGGTGCGGCCGTGCAAATGTTATCCGCTCTTTCGGGCAACAGACATGAGGTGCTTACAGGGGTTTGTGTGCGTACGTGCGACCGTGAACATGAATTTACCGCACGGTCATCCGTTTCGTTCCGCGCCCTGCTGTCCGAGGAGATCGCCTATTATGTGGAGACATACAAACCCTTTGATAAGGCGGGCGCTTACGGCGTGCAGGAATGGATCGGCTACATAGGCATTGAGCATATCGAAGGCTCCTACTTTAATGTGATGGGATTGCCCACGCAGCGGCTCTACGTGGAGCTTGATACTTTTTTATAGAACGCAGATGACACAGATAAAACGGATAGCCGCGGATATGTTTTCTGTAGGAAATTTTTGCATTTAATCCGTGTACATCAGCTAAATCAGCGTTATCCGCGTTCTATTTGACTTTTTTCATCGTCAATAATTTCAAATAAATTTCTCGGCAAACCCAGGCATCGGTGGCGGCATAGCGCTGTTGTGCCGCGGTGAGTGTTTCGCATTCCCAATTGGTGAGCCGTTGTCCTTTCGAAATATTAATATTCAGCACCAGTTCCGCCATTTTTTTCAGCCCTTTATGCTCAATGCCATAATCGGCCATCATCTTTTGCAGGTCGAGGAAGCCGGCGGGCGGGAGGGGTGCGAACTTATTTAATATACGGATATCATCGTGTGTAGCGACACCTATTTTTTTGATCCCGGTATTGGCTAAAAGGGTGTGAAGCTCCTTCGGGAGCCCCAGTTTATTCAGGCGGAAAAGATAGGCGCGATGCTCGTCGGCCAATTGCAGTAACGCCACCTGCCGCGTGCGGCTTTCGGCACTGTTGAATGCCGGCCGTGTTTCCGTGTCGAAACCCAGCAAGCATTGTTGCATTAAATAATCAACTGCCCCGGCCACATCACCGGGTTTGTCGACCACAATAATTTTTCCGCCGAAGGAAGTGGTGGTCTCATTTATTCCAGCGTATTTTTCCGTCTCTTGTTTCATGTGCTTTTCCATTTTCTATCAACCACCGTAATACTTTAACCGCTTTTTCATTATTCCCTTTTATGGCGTCTAAGCATTGCGCGATGGTGACATCGTTTTCGTTAATGATCTGTTTAATTTGAGTTAATATATAATCGAATTCATAAGTACTTAATTCAAGTTCATTGCGTGCGGTACACACATCGCAACGCCCGCAGCGGTAACTGTCGGTTTCGCCGAAATAATCGAGCAGCAGTTGACTGCGGCAGCGGGTAGTGCTGTTGGCATAGTGCAGCATGGCATTCATGCGTGATTCGTAGCGCTCCATGCGTGTCTGATAATTTTCCTGTGAGATTCGCAGGTTTTTTTCATCGAGTCGCTCTTCGTTGAAGATGATGAGTGGTGTGCGTTTACGTGGGATGTAGGCAATGAGGTGCATGCGCGAAAGTTGCATCAATTTCCCCGTCACTGCGGCTATGTCGGTACCGGTGATCTTAGCGATATACTGCTCGTCGATCCCTGCAAAGTTGTTGAATAGTCCGGCATAGAGGCGCAGCAGCAATTTAATGAAAATGTCCAATCCGGCATTCGCCACTTGCACTTTGTACAATTCGTCGCGTCCCACGGTGAACATAATCCGGGTGGGGTTGTTCAGTTCATCGGTGATTTCGAGATAACCTTCGCGTTCCAGGCATTGGAGCGCACTGTGCGCCGTGAGCGAATGGACATGGTACCGCACGGAAAAATCCACCAGGCTGAAATCGTGCGTAGTATTTTTGCCTGCGCCGTACGGAAGGTTATAGTAGCTGTAAATGTCCTGGTACACCTTGCGAATAATGTTCATAGGCGGGAAGGCCGTGCGGAAACGTTGTTGCAGATTGAGCTTGTCGGCCTCCTGATAGAGCAATACCGCGTAAGCTGTTTTTTCGTCGCGGCCGCCGCGGCCGGCTTCCTGGAAGTAGGCTTCTACACTTTCTGGCAGGTCTGTGTGTATCACAAATCGCACGTCGGGCTTATCTATTCCCATGCCGAAGGCGTTGGTGCACACCATCACGCGAATGGCGCCGCTTTTCCAGTCCGCCTGCCTGCGGTTCCGTTCTTCGGTGCTTAGCCCGGCGTGATAAAAGTCGGCGCTGATATTATTAAGCATCAAAAACTCGGCCATTTCCTGCGTGCTGCGCCGGTTACGTACATATACCACGCCCGTCCCCGGAATACTGTTGCAGATCTTTAACAATTGTTTCTGCTTGTCTTCGGTGCGCCGCACAACGTATACGAGATTACGCCGTTCAAAACTTTTTTGCAGTAAATTAGGTTTGGCGAACTTCAACTTCGCCATGATATCCTGCGCTACTTCCGGCGTTGCAGTGGCCGTGACGGCCAATACCGGCACGTTCGGCAGCAACTCGCGGATGGCGGCGATCTGCAGGTAGGAGGGGCGAAAATCGTAGCCCCATTGCGAAATGCAGTGCGCCTCGTCTACCGCTATCAGGTTTACGTTCATCTTTTGTACGCGGGCGCGGAACAGCTCTGTACCTAAGCGTTCGGGCGAAAGGTACAGGAATTTATAATCGCCGTAGGCCGCATTATCAAGCGCAATATCCATTTCCCGTGAAGTCATGCCCGAATAGACGGCTAACGCTTTAATATTCCGCTTATTAAGATTTTCCACCTGGTCTTTCATCAGGGCGAT
>DBDM01000088.1 GCA_002293585.1 Bacteroidales bacterium UBA932 | reverse complement strand
CCACATTGCTTGTTCGTCCATATTGAAATAGTCGATGAACACCCATATGGCATCGCTCCAGGGTTCGATACGCTCCGAACTCTTCCACGACACCCTAAAGGTAATGGTATTGTCGTCCTTCACCTTCAAGTTGAGCACCTCCACCTCCACCTGTTGAGCGGCGGCAGCGAGCATTGTCATCATTACTACTATTAACATTAAACACTTTTTCATATATATTAATTATTCATTATTCAAAAAAAAAGGAGCCGCCTCGGGAAATAACTACGTTAGTGATAGGAAGTGAAGTCGACAAATTTGTCATAGGCAGCTCCTTATTTAAATAGACAAGAGACTAAGAGATTAGAGATTAGAGACTAAAAGATTAGAGACTAAAAGATTAGAGACAAGAGACAAAGGACAAGACCTTGAGATCGTGAGACCTTGAAACCTTGAGAAGATCCCACGACCCGCCGTCATTGTGTTTGCCTCACCATCATTGCGAAGCACGAAGCAACCTTAATGATGGCGAAGCGATTGGCTTGTCAACCTAATAACCTGCTTCTTAACATTTTAACTTTAATCATAAATTATCTATATACAATAAAAACCCGCACCGCCAGAAAATCTGCGATAAATAATCGGATTTCGTCACCAGCACGGAAGTAATCATACAACCCTGCCCTGGAACTTTATGACTCGTCAATTTGACGGATAAAGCAAGCACTGATGAACAGCGGTACGGTCTGAAAAGAACACCTCTTTTTTAAATTAACGTGGTGCAAAGGTATTCACAAAAACGACTGTGTGCAAATTATAGATGTTAAAATGTATTTTCCGGATGTTAAAATCTGTTTTTAATCATCAATTTTATGGCTTTTCCGGCATCCCGTGAACGCTCATAAATTCATTAGGAGCCAACGCTTTAGGAGTAATGCGCAACTTGTAAATCCGGCCTTTGAAAAAACCGGCCATATTCCGGCGTACGCCCACTGAAAGTATTCCTTTATTGATAGGTATATAGTTTAAATTATAATTTATTCATAAAAACCCGACATCATAGCATAATGTTTGAGCAATTTATCGACTTCGGTCGAGAGTTCTTCGTTATAAGGCTTGGCAACGGTGGCTATCTGCTGCAAATAGGCTAAGTTCAGTTCCACGTCGTTGCCGCCGTCGCGCAGACGGGCAAAGTAAAGAAGGTTCTTTTCCGTGGCGTCGAGAAATTCGCGCGACAGGGTGTCGGCCTTTTCCTTGTCGCCTGCCCGGTAGTACAACTGGATGATGTTGAGAAAAGCCAGGTCATTATTCAGGGCGGAAATGTTGCAGGGGAAATTATAGGTAGGGATCCGCGCCATGGCGCTGTCGAGCACCTGCACGGCCTTGTCGTTCTTGCCTTCCTGCACCAGGGCCTCGGCCAAGCGGGCGTGCATGCTGCGCCAGTTCAGTATCTGCGTAATGGTGAGGGAGTTGTTGTAGTCAATAAAGATGCCGGGTTGGTTCATGTTGCCCCAACGGTACACGTTCATGATTTTGTCGTACAGCTCGTCGGTGTCCACCCAGCCGCCCTGGCGTTGGGTTTCGGGCATGCGCAGGGGCAGCAGCTTGTAGGTGAAGCCTTCGTACTGGAAATAGCCCTTCAAACCGAGCCGTATGTCGGCGCCCATCGACACAAAGTTGATGGGACGTTTCCATTTGTTGTTCCGCAACAGGTCGAGGATCATCATGTCGGGCTTGCGGACGCTGTTTTCGGATATGCCGACGGTCATCGTGTCGAGTATATTATCGCTGTATTTCGAAGGTACAATGCCGTTGTTGAGCAGGTTGTCCTTCTCCACGGGCACACCAATGGTTTTGGCGGGAATGTAGGAAATCAACTCCCCGCCTTGCGAACGTGCACGGTAGCGCGGGTTCGACAGAAATTCCATCACTAAATCAAGGGGTTGCGTTCCTTTGAGCTGGTCTTTTACGGGAATAAAATCGTTGATGCCCGTAAGGTAGTTGTCGCGCTCGAGACTAAAGGGCACGGGGGGCGAGTCGTACATGCGGAACTTCATCTGGTCGATATACCAGTCGGCCGTAATCAGGCTGAGGTTCACAATACGCACGTCGGTGCGCACGCCTTCCACTTCCTGGAGATACCATAAAGGGAAAGTGTCATTGTCGCCGCCGGTGAAGAGGATACCGTCTTTGTCGCACGATTGCAGGTAGTTATACGCCGCATCGCGCGCCGAATAACGGTTGCTGCGGTCGTGGTCGTCCCAGTTCACGGCGCCCATCTGCAGGGGCACCAGCACGCAGGCCACGCCGGAAATGGCGGCAGCGATGGTGGCCGGTGTTTTCTTCCGTAAAATATCGTAAATGGCATACACGCCCCAGCCTGTCCATATAGCGAATGCGTAGAACGAGCCGGCATACGCATAATCGCGTTCGCGCGGCTGCTGCGGCGTCTGGTTGAGGTAAACAATGATGGCCAGTCCGGTGAGGACAAACAGCATCATCACCACCGTGAAATTGCGCTTATCCTTTTTAAACTGGTAGAATAAGCCGAGAAGGCCGAGAATGAGCGGCAACATATAATAGTGGTTCTGGGCCTTATTTTGGGCTAAAAAGGGCGGTTTGCCGGTCGATGCTTCTCCGAGATGCATCTTGTCGACAAACGGGATGCCGCTTTCCCAGTTGCCGTAATAGCTGGAACCGTCGCCTTGTATATCGTTCTGACGGCCGGCAAAATTCCACATGAAGTAGCGGAAATACATCCAGTTCACCTGGTAGCCGAAGAAAAAGCTGAGGTTTTCGCCGAAACTCGGAAGCACTTCGTCGGTGTACTTGCTCCGCTTGGCGTTGCGACGGTTGGGGTCTACATATTGCTGGTACACTTTTTTATGTGCACCCGTAGGCTCCTGGCTGTGCATGCGGGGGAAAAACATCGTTTCGCTCGGGTCGTACTTATAAGTCGGCATGCCTTTCACCTTGCGGTATTTCCCATTGTCTTTGGTGTAAGTGTAATTCTCCGTCAGGTCGATGGGCGGCGTGGCGTAGGAGTGTCCGTTGAGCAGCGGCGCCGAGCCGTACTGTTCGCGGTTGAGGTAATAAAGCAGGGCGAAGGGGTTGTCGGGCTGGTTTTCATTAGTGGGCGTGTTGGCGTTCGAGCGGATCACCACCACGGCAAAGGTCGAATAGCCGATCATGGCCACGATGAACATGAGGCAGGCGCTGTTCCAAATGGGTTTGTTGCGCTTGCGCGTATACACCATGCCGTAGGCCGCCAGGGCCATCAGTCCGAGGAAAGCCACCACTGCGCCGCTATTGAACGGCAGACCTAAGCTGTTGACAAAGAACAGGTCGGTGTAGGCCGCAATTTTCGGGATGGCGGGGATGAACTGCATCATGAGCAGCACCAGGGCGCCCGATATGATCAGGGCCAACAGGATGCCTTTCCGGCTCACGGTATATTTTTTGAAATAGTAGATGAACACAATGGCCGGGATGGTGAGCAGGTTGAGCAGGTGCACGCCGATGGACAATCCCATGAGGTAAGCAATGAGGATGAGCCAGCGGTTGGCGTAAGGCTTGTCGGCTTCCTCCTCCCATTTCAGGATAGCCCAGAACACCACGGCGGTGAAGAGCGACGACATGGCGTACACTTCGGCTTCCACGGCCGAGAACCAAAACGTGTCGGAAAAGGTATAGATCAACGCGCCTACCACGCCGGTGCCGATCACGGCAATGATGTTGGCGGGGGTAAACGTTTCGTTATTGCGCTCCATCAGTCGGCGGGCAATGTGGGTGATACTCCAGAACAACAGTAATATGGTGGCGCTGCTGCACAGGGCGCTGCTGGCGTTGATCATGAGCGCCACATGTTGAGGCGCCACGAACATACTGAATATCCGGCCGATGAGCTGGAACACAGGGTTTCCCGGAGGGTGTCCCACCTCTAATTTATAGGAAGAAGCGATAAATTCGCCGCAGTCCCAGAAACTGGCTGTTGGTTCTATAGTTAACAGGTAAACCACTGACGACACGGCAAAAATGATCCATCCGGCAATGCTGTTGATACGCGAGAAATTATTCATAGATCAGAAAATATATACGGACATATAAAACAGCAAAGATACACATTTCGGGAATTATAACTACCTTTGCGGAAATTTTTTTCATGGGAATTGTTTATTCAACCGGTAAAAATAATATTGTAGGGGCAGGGCTTGCCTCGTCCGAGGCGTCTCTACCATCACCCGTCGACACCCCGCCGCCCGCCAAACAGCAATTGATTGTGGCCATTGACCGCAGTCACCGCGCCGGCAAGCAGGTTACGCTGGTGAAGGGTTTTGTGGGCGCCGGCGCCGATTTGGAGGCCCTGGGGAAATTGTTGAAGTCGAAATGCGGCGTGGGCGGTTCGGTGAAGGACGGCGAGATCCTGCTGCAGGGCGATTTCCGCGACAAGGTGGTGGCGCTGCTCACCGCCGCAGGATACAGGGCGAAGAGGGGGAATTAATTGATAATTGAAAATGGAGAATTGAAAATTGAAAATGAAAAACCGGTCGTTGTGTAGGGGCAGACCTGTGTGTCTGCCGAAACGCCGTGCCGTACAAGGGTGATGTGTAGCGGCACGCTTGCCGTGCC
>DBDM01000047.1:702-3805 GCA_002293585.1 Bacteroidales bacterium UBA932 | reverse complement strand
GCTGACGAAAGCGCAACTCGACAAAATTTTGGATCCGGAAAATATGATCAAACCGGTAAAGTTAACGTTATAACAGTGTATTAAGTATAGTAAAAGCCTGCAATCGTGCAGGCTTTTATGTTTTCTATAAAGCTACAAATAGCTATTCGCCACATTCCACAAGACGTAAAAAATTAACTGTGTCCGTTTTTGCAGTACGGGATAGGACAAACGGTGCGCATCATCGCCGGATTTCCACAGATCATCGTGCATGCCGGACGTGAAATAGAGCACCGGGATCTTGTGTTTTCCGAAACTGTACTGGTCGGACATCTGATAAAACATTTCGCTGAAAGCCGTGCTACCGTAAAAGCTATAATCAATGTCTAAGCGCACATTCCTACCCCGGTTTTCATAATCCACCACCTGCCGGAGATCCGCTTTGTGTTTGTCGGCGCCCACCACCAATACATAACTGGTATCCTCTGCCGGCGGCGCGTCTATTCGTCCCAACATATCCATATTAATACACGCCATCGTATTTTTCAGCGGCGCCACCGGATGCTTTACATACCATTCCGAGCCCGCCATGCTGCGCTCTTTGGCATCANNCCGCTTGGGAGAGTAACCGTTCCGTTGCATGGCCGACAAGGCTTTGGCTGTTCCCAGCAAAGCCGCAACGCCCGAAGCATTATCGTCGGCACCGTTATATACCGTGTAATTGTGCATTCCGTGATGGTCATAGTGCGCCCCCACTACTACCGCTTCCTGCCCTTCGTCCGTACCCCGGATCACTCCTATAACATTACGCGCCTGCAATGTGGTATTGTCNNTCAAAAGGGGCATGCAATCCGTATTCCCGAAAGCAGGCGGCAATATAATCGCCGGCCATCCATCCTCCCGGCATGCCTGACTCCCTGCCCTGTAATGAATCGGAAGCTAAAACATCCACATAACACTGTAAATCACGCTGTAAAATAGACGAGGCGTAGTTCGCCAATTGGGCTTCCTGAGCAGTTAAATCAAGGAATGAAATGAATATTAAAATAGAGATTAAGAAGATCCGTTGTTTCATCATTCAAATTTTAAACTGCAAATAAACAAAAAATTAATTATCTTTGTAGTACGAAAATGAAAAAACTATCTTTCATAATCATAATTTTGTTCGTTGCCGTTACTGCCGCCCACGCTCAGTACGACAAAACAAATTTCTTTTACCGTGGACGCCAGGCGCTGATGGACAATAAATACGCACAAGCGATTAATGTGTTCAATCTGCTGATAAAAACGGACTCCACGCTATATGAAGCGTATTTATTCAGGGGAATTGCCAAATATAACCTTAACGATCTGATCGGTGCGCAGGCCGATTTCAGTAAGGCCATTGCCATTAATCCGGTATATACGCCGGCCTATCATTACCGCGCCATTACTCACAGCCGGTTGAGCAAGTACGACGAAGCGTTACGCGATTTGGACGAAGCGATGTCGTTACGGCCCGGCTATCCGGGATTATATTACAGTCGCGCCATTACTTATTTCCTTTCGCAGCAATTCGATAACGCCATTGGCGACTTCAACCGTTTTATCCGCTACGAGTCTAAAGTGCCGGAGGCTTATTTGAACCGCGGTACGGCGTATTTGTACAATAAAGATACGCTAAAAGCGCTCGACGACTACAATACGGCCATCTTGTTAAATAAATTTGAACCGGAAGGGTATATCCGCCGGGCAAGGATTTATGCGCTGAAAGACAATAACAGCAAAGCCATGGAAAACCTGAATGAGGCGCTGCGTCTTGATTCGGCCAATTCCTTTGCTNNTGGAAAATCTGAATGAGGCGTTGCGCCTTGATTCGGCGAACTCCTTTGCCCACTTCAACCGTGCGTTGATACGTTATAATGACAAGGATATTAACGGTGCGCTTAACGATCTGCAAAAGGTACTCCTATTGGATCCCGATAATGCGCTCACGCTATATAACCGTGCGCTCATCCGGTCGCAAATAGGCGACTACGACAACGCATTGAATGATTACGAAAAGGTTATCAATATTAATCCTAACAATGTGTTGGTGTACTATAACCGTGCAGCTGTGTACATTGAGCAGCACAAATACCGGCAGGCATTGAACGATTACAATAAGGCGATTGAGTTATACCCCGATTTTGCCAATGCGTATATGAACCGTGCTTACGTAAAATCACAGTTAGGCCTGGTAGCCGCTGCGCGGGATGACCAACAAACAGCGCAGGAAAAGATCAAAGAGTATAAAGAGAAAATAGGCAGCGACAGCACGTTCTCCGCCTATGCCGATACCAGCAAACAGTTCAGCAAACTCTTGGCTTTCGATGCTGAGTTTGCCCGTAACGATTTCAACAACGACCTGCTGCAATACCGCAAGGTGGATATCCGCCTGAAACCTTTATTTAAGCTCCTGGCCAACCTGCCGGACAAGCAACCGTCGTTCGACAGGCAATATTTCCTGCCTGCACTGGAACAATTAAAACATCAGGACTCGTTAAAACTCTACATGGTGAGTGAAATGAGAACTGTGACCGCTCAAGAGCTATTATCGCAGGATTCCATTGCTACGACACGGATGAATGCCCGCCCCTCCGCCGAAACATACTTCGAAAAAGGAATTACCCAGTTCCAATTGCGACGTTTCAACGATGCGTTGACGTATTTCAACAAGGCCGTGGAGGCCGACCCGGACAACGCTTTCTATTATATTAATCGCAGCGCCCTGCAAAGTGAGATGATTGATTTTATCGCCTCTATTGAAAATAATGTGCAGGTGCTAGCGTTGGATAATTCGGGCATTACCAAGACGGTGGTGCAAGAACAGGGCGTAAAACAATATAACTACGACGAGGCGATCAGCGACCTGAACACGGCAGCGCGTATTATGCCCGACCTCACTTATGTTTATTATAATCTCGGGAACCTGCGCTGCCTGTCGAATGCCTACCCCGAAGCGATCAGTAATTATACCTACGCCATCAACCTTTATCCGTACTTCGGCGAAGCATATTATAACCGCGGACTGGTGCATATTTACCTCCGCGAAACGGAGAAAGGCTGCCTCGACATCAGTAAGGCCGGCGAATTGGGTATTGAA
>DBDM01000047.1:0-644 GCA_002293585.1 Bacteroidales bacterium UBA932 | reverse complement strand
CGTGTTTATGAAGTTAAAGATTCACAAACACTCTACGAGTTGCATGAGCATATCCAGGCCGACCTCGGATATGCCCCGGATCAGATGATCGAGTTTCGCACCACCGAACACGAATACGGCCTGTTCGACATGGGCGACGGAAGTATTGACACGATCACTGTGCATGACTTGAAAAAACGCGGCGAAGAGGTCTTTCTGTATGTGTTTGATATGCACAACGACCGCAGTCTGCGCCTGGAAATAATGGAAGAGGCGGAAGAATCGTTGCGTAAGGTATACCCGCTCACCATCGAAGATAAAGGCGTGGCGCCCGACCAATTCGATCCCAATAAAAAGGAAGAAAAAGAACTGCCTGCTTCACGCAAACCGGCGCCCCGTGAGGATGGTGAAGACGGCATAGATGATGAGGAAGACATGGATGATGAAGATGAAGACGAAGACGANNTGATGATGAGGAAATATTGGACGATGACTACGGCGGAATGTTCGGGTCGGAAGAAGATAAATAAGATGCAGCGACTTTTATTATACATATATTGCTTATTCGCAACGTCTATTTTGTCTGCGCAGGATACTACGGCGCACTATTACCGTAGTCCGCTGTCGGTGGATATGCCTATACTGTTGTCCGCCAATTTCGGCGA
>DBDM01000014.1:12558-16421 GCA_002293585.1 Bacteroidales bacterium UBA932 | reverse complement strand
CATTGATATTTATTTATTACCCGTTTGAACACCCCTATCCGAAATTTCAATTATTATTGGAACATCGTTTGTCTTTGCTCGGTTTCGGCCTTATTGGATTAACGGCTTTATTTTCAAATATTAACTTGCGAAAAATTTATTATTGCCTCATTGGAAGTGCATTGCTGGCTATCGNNGGATGGCTGTTCACCGACGGGCGGCATTTGTCGTTTGTGGAACTGCGGCAAATGTATATGAATTACCACATGGGATTTAACTTTTCCCTAAATATGGGATTAGCGGCTTGCGGTTATTTTTTGGTGACGGATTATAAGAAAAACCCGTTAAAAAAACAATTGCTTTTATTGGCCGCTTACTTATGTATATTTGTAGTTGTGTTGCAGTCGGAAGGGCGGAGTGGCTTTTTGTCGGCTATTTTATTGACCGGTTNNCGTTTTTTTTCGTTAATGTTCCTCCATACTTATTTTCGTAAATTTTTCTGGGGATGTTGCATAGTTATACCTGCTGTACTTTTTTATATAGCACAGGGACACTATAAATTGCAGCCGGAAGTGCTTGATCGGGAACCTCGCCGCCACTTATTTGATAATGCTGTGATATTAATAAAGGAGAAACCTTTGTTTGGTTATGGTACACGGGGTGCACAATTTTATGCTGACTCCGTTCGTTATGCCAAACGCCAGGCCGATAGTACATTTGTAAATTTCTGGACGAATGAGATGGTCGATTCGCATAATCAATATTTGCAAACGACTGTGGAATTCGGATTATTCGGCTTATCTATTCTTTTAATGTTGTTGTTCTTGCCGTTTTTCTTTACGGCAAAACAATACCGCTTGTTTATGTTTTGTTTTCGATGTCTGATTGCGTTCCAATCACTCTTTGACGTTACATTATTTGTGCCGGAATTTGGGGTGATTTTTGGCGTAATAATGGTGGTGCATATAGGCAATAAATATGACGGGTTAAGGTGTTTGAGCAAGCCTCTCAAATAACCGGATATATTGTTCCGCGTTTTTTTTCCATGAAAATTGTGCAGCATGGTGTTGCATGGCCGTGCGGCGCTCCGGGTGCTGCCGGAAGTGTGCAAGACTTTCTTCAATGGTTTGCTGCATGGCTTGCGGCGCAAAGGAAGTGAAGTAATAAGCACAATTGCCGCCGAATTCGGGTATGCAGGACATGTCGGAGGCTATAACCGGTTTGCCGAAGTGCATGGCCTCAATTAACGGAAGCCCCATACCTTCATTGGTAGAGGGAAAAAGCAACGCGTCACAATGCATGTAAAGCCACAGCCTGTCGTTATTACTGATAATACCGGGCGTGATTATGCGGTCGCGCAGGCCATAGCGATGAATTAGCTTTAGTACTTTTTGCCCGTAGGGTGTATGGTAATCGCCGGCTATTACCAGTTGTTTGTCGGGATAGTGGCGCATTAATTCCACCAGGGAAATATAATTCTTATTATGCTTGAAAACCCCGATAGCCAATAGGAAAGGCTTGTCGTTCATGAACGAGGGTTTGCTCGCTTGTTTCCCGGCGTCAATACTTACGCCGTTATAAATAACTTTAACCGGCGGTTGAAAGGCCAGGTATCGCTCAATATCCTGTTTGGTATAATCGGATATGGCTACAACCTGTGTGCAGCGTTTCAGATAACGGGCAAAGTGGGCAAGCCGCCATTTTACTTTCTGAGGTGATTTTTCATGGGTGAAATTCAGGTCGTGGACCGTGCATATCCAAGGTATGTGTCGGGGTGGCGTGAAGTAGATGTCCTGGTAAGGCGTGTGCCACAATTGAATGCCTTTTGGCCTTATCCGGCAGAAAATGTATTGCAGCCATGACGGTGTGATGTAGTTGACATTCGGACCGAAATGACCTTTAAATGCCGGAGGTACTAAAAAAGTAAAATGAAAACCGGGATGTAGGGTAGCCGATAGTTCCCGGGCATAGGCCAAACATACCTGACCCAGCCCCGTTTTTAGGCGCTTTAATTTCATAAGGTCTATCAATACCCGCATAAGAATTACCCTTTATCCATCGACATAAGGAATTCGTCGTTGTCGCGAGTGCGGTTCAGGTGGTTGCGCAGGAATTCCATAGCTTCCACCGAATTCATGTCGGCGAGGTAATTGCGTAGGATCCAAACGCGGTTCAGCTTGTCTTTGCCCATAAGCAGGTCGTCGCGGCGGGTACTGCTGATAGTAACGTCAATGGCCGGGTAGATGCGTTTGTTCGACAACTTGCGGTCGAGCTGCAATTCCATATTACCGGTACCTTTAAATTCTTCGAAGATCACTTCATCCATTTTCGAGCCGGTATCAATAAGTGCGGTAGAGAGGATGGTAAGCGATCCGCCGCCTTCGATGTTACGGGCTGCGCCGAAGAACCGTTTGGGCTTGTGCAGGGCGTTGGCATCCACACCACCGCTCAATACCTTACCCGATGCAGGTTGTACGGTATTGAAAGCGCGTGCGAGGCGGGTAATGGAGTCGAGTAAAATTACTACATCATGGCCGCATTCTACCAAACGTTTGGCTTTTTCGAGCACAATATTGGCTACTTTTACGTGGCGGTCGGCCGGTTCGTCGAAGGTAGATGCTACAACTTCGGCCTTTACGCTACGCGCCATGTCGGTCACTTCCTCGGGGCGTTCGTCAATGAGCAGCACGATCATGTACACTTCGGGGTGATTGTCGGCGATAGCGTTGGCAATTTCTTTCAGCAAAATGGTTTTACCTGTCTTAGGTTGTGCCACAATCAGTCCGCGCTGTCCTTTACCAATGGGGGTGAACATATCCACTACGCGGGTTTCGAGTTTGTTGTGGCCTTTGCCGGTGATGTTGAACTTTTCGGTGGGGAACAGCGGTGTGAGGAAGTCGAACGGCACGCGGTCACGGATAAAATCCGGTGTGCGACCATTGATGTGCTTAACGTGTACCAACGGAAGGTATTTCTCGCCTTCACGCGGCGGACGGATCTCTCCGGTGACCATATCGCCGGTTTTCAGTCCGAACAGTTTGATTTGCGATTGCGATACGTACACATCATCAGGTGAACTGAGGTAGTTGTAGTCCGATGAGCGAAGAAAACCGAAACCTTCCGGCATTAATTCCAATACACCGGTAGATTCAATGGTGCCTTCAAATTCAATGCGTTTGCCGTTAACAACGGGAACGGTTACCGGATTCGGATTATAATTGCCGTTCGGCACGCTATTTTTCTGCGGCGGCGGGTTGTTGGGTTTCTTTTGTTGGGGTTGAGGTTGGGGTTCCGGCGTCGGAGTCCGTGTTTCTGCCGGAGCTGTAGTTTCTGCAACAGGTTCCGTTACGGTTTTTTCGACCGCCTGTTTTTTTTCCTCTGCAACAGGTGCGGCAAGCTTATCGCTTTTACGTGGTCGACCTCTTTTAACCTCTTCTTTGATAGTGGTTTGTTCCTGAATAGCCGTATTCAAGTCAATGGGCTTTTCCTCCGGAGAGATGCGCTCACGGCGTTTTTTCTTATCCGGAACAGTGGGTACGCCCAAAATGGCCTGTTCGTCTATAATTTTGTAAATTAGCTCTTCTTTGTCNNCTTTCAAGTCTTCAGCAATGATACGTAATTCGTCAATGCTTTTTTTGTTCAGTTCTAAAATGTCGTACATAAATTGTGGTTAAAAAAAACTAAAGTTGGATGAGAGTGGATTCGCTGCAAATATACGACAATTATTTTAGTTTGCAAATTAAATATTTGCCGTATATCATTTCATATATTATTTAGGGTGAGAAAAAACGCTTTTAATTAAAAATAGTTGAGGTTTTGGTAAAACAGATTCTTGAAAGAATCGGGTGCAAAGTTATAAAAAAAATGTTTACCTTTGTCAAATA
>DBDM01000014.1:0-12544 GCA_002293585.1 Bacteroidales bacterium UBA932 | reverse complement strand
GATTTTGGGAATCTGCACAGGGATGTGAAAATGGTGAATGAGAGTGAGGCCGACTGGTTTCATTTAGATATTATGGACGGCTTGTTTGTTCCCAATATATCTTATGGTTTTCCGGTTGTAAAAGCTATTGCCGAACAGGCGAAGAAGCCATTAGATGCTCATTTAATGATCGTTGATCCCGACAGATACATAGATACTTTGAAAAATTCAGGAGTTACCTGGCTGTCTGTGCACTATGAGGCCTGCACCCACTTGCACCGCACGTTGGGGCATATCCGTCAGGCGGGCATGAAAGCCGGGGTAGCGTTGAATCCGCATACGCCGGTGGAACTATTGCGCGATATTTTGACGGAAACCGACTTTGTATTGTTAATGTCGGTGAATCCGGGCTTTGGCGGACAAGTTTTTATAGAACATACCTATGGTAAGGTAGCGCGTTTAAAAGAAATGATACTGAAAGCCGGAACACAGACGCTTATTGAGGTAGACGGCGGGGTGAATGCACAGCATGCACCGCGGCTCTACGCGGCGGGCGCCGATGTGTTGGTGGCCGGCTATGCCGTGTTTGGGGCGGCAGATCCCCTGCAGGCCATCCGGCAAATGAAGAATTAAAGATCAAAAATATGAATACCGTAGCTGTAAATCTTAAATCGACATCATTATTTGTTAGCGGGGAAGAGTTTGCCGCCTGGCAGGAGAAATCATTGAAAGCCTTGTCGGAACTGGAAAGTCGTGGAGGAAAAGGAAATGATTTTTTGGGATGGATCAACCTTCCGTCATCTATTAAACCGGCGGATATTGCAGCATTGAAAGCTACAGCTGCAAAACTGTCGAAAGGAATTGATATTGTAGTGGTCATTGGTATCGGCGGTTCCTACCTTGGCGCAAAAGCCGTAATCGATGCGTTATCGCACAGTTTTACAGCCTTGCTGCCTAAGCGTGATCATCCGTTGGTGGTATTTGCAGGACAGAATATCAGCGAAGATTATCATGCGGAATTATTTGAAGTGTTGCGTGATAAATCCGCCGCCTGCATTGTGATTTCGAAATCGGGCACTACCACCGAGCCCGCTATCGCTTTCCGTTTGATCAGGCAGCATTTCGAAGAAAAATACGGCCGGACCGGCGCCAAAGACCGTATTGTGGCGGTAACCGATGCAGCGCGTGGCGCCTTACATGCTTTGGCTATGCAGGAAGGGTATCAAACTTTTGTGATCCCCGATGATGTGGGCGGCCGTTTCTCGGTACTTACCCCTGTGGGCCTATTGCCTATTGCCGTAGCCGGTTTTGATATAGAAACTTTTGTAAAAGGCGCCGTGGATATGGAACAAATTACGGCGAAAAATGATATTGCCAATCCGGCCGTGCAATATGCAGCCGTGCGCAATGCTTTATATAGTAAAGGTAAGAAAATAGAAGTGCTGGTGAACTATAATCCTAAGTTGCATTTTATTACCGAATGGTGGAAGCAACTCTACGGCGAAAGCGAAGGTAAAGAAAACAAAGGAATCTTCCCCGCCGGTGTTGACTTCACGTCCGACCTGCATTCCATGGGACAGTACCTGCAGGAAGGTGAACGCAGTCTCTTTGAAACGGTGTTGAGCGTAAAGAATGAAAAACATACAATGACCATTCCCAATGATCCGCAGAACCTCGACCAACTGAACTTCTTGTCGGGTAAACGTATAGGCGAATGTAACAAGATGGCGGAATTAGGCACTTTGTTGGCGCATGTCGACGGCGGTGTTCCGAACATCCACCTTGAAATACCTTCGATTGACGAATATAATTTGGGCGGGCTTTTATATTTCTTCGAGAAAGCCTGTGGTATCAGTGGTTATATGCTTGGTGTAAATCCTTTTGATCAGCCGGGCGTGGAGGCCTACAAGAAAAATATGTTTGCCCTACTCAATAAGCCCGGATTTGAAAAACAGGGCGATGAGCTGCGTAAACGCTTGTAGATAACCTTGACTTTACTCCTTAATTTTTTCTTTCAGCAAGGAAATGATCTCTTCCTTATCGGCAATGATCTTTCTTAAGCGGGAGATTTCCTGATCTCTTTCTTCCACACGTTGCATCAACGTAATGGTGTCATATTCACCATAGATTCTCGCAGCGTCCCGCGCAATGGGCGGGTTGGTAATCGCCGGTTGGTAATGCTTTTGGTCGTATTCGGGCTCCAGGAGCTCTAGTACGCTAGTACCCAATGCATCCGCAATGCTTTCTAATCGTGAGATGGAAATATTCGTCAATCCGCGTTCAATTTTCGAATAGGCCGTTATAGATATGCCCAAGTCATTGGCCATATTTTCCTGTGTTAACCTTTTCTTTGCTCGGAGCAGCCTGATTTGATCTCCTAATTTGTTTAAATTCATCATGCTGCAAAAGTATAAGCTATTAATGTTAAATATATGTATTAAAAGTTGTATAATTTAAACTTATGTTGTATATTTGCATCGAATTTTAACTGATAGTATATACACAGCGTTTAAAACGATCTTTTTATTGAAAAATTCGTTTTTTTGACTAAAAAATAAAAACTAAGTGGAATTCTTGAACTTTGAGGATGTTGATGTGACGGCATAACACGTATACAAAACTACGTGCAACGGGTTTTCGGTGGTTGTTAGCCTGCCTTATGCCGCCACAAATATCCTTGATTTATAAGCCTTTTATAAGGTCTATTATCCAGTAAATAGAACCGGAAATAACCAATACGGCCGGAATGGTGAATACCCAGGCGGCTACGATATTGGCTGCCGTGCCCCAACGCACGGAAGAAAATCCTTTGGTGATACCTACACCTATAATAGAACCGGTGATCGTATGCGTGGTGCTCACCGGAATGCCAAGTACAGCAGTTCCTATAAGTGTAAACGCCCCTGCCGTTTCGGCGCAGAAGCCTTGCAAGGGCTTAATACTGGCCAGTCCGTCGCCCAATGTTTTAATCACCTTACGGCCGCCAATGAGCGTGCCCAAAGCCATGGTAGTATAACAGGCCAGAATAACCCAGTCGGGAGGTCTTTCGGTAGAAGCGTCTAAGAACCCTCCGCTGATCAATAAGATGAAAATAATACCCATGGTTTTTTGCGCATCATTGCCGCCGTGCCCCAAGCTGAAAATGGCCGACGACAACAGTTGCATGCCTTTGAATAGCTTTTCGGTCTTAAAAGGATTGGACTTCTTGAATATCCACATCGTCAGGCACATCATAAGGAAGCCTAACGTTAGGCCGATAATGGGGGATAAAACAATGAATAGTCCGATTTTTGCAATGCCGCTCCCGACTAAAGCTTCGGGACCATGAACGAATAATGCCGCGCCTACCAATCCGCCGATGAGGGCATGGGAAACGCTGATGGGCAAGCCTTTTTTAGTACAAAAGAAGACCCATATTATGGCACCGGTCAAAGCCGCTAATATCATGTACACATCTACGAAACCCGGCTCTACAATTCCTTTGCCCACAGTCTTGGCTACAGCAACACCGAATAAAAATACGGCAGCAAAATTCCAAAAAGCCGCCCAAAGCACCGCAGCAAAAGGCGACAATATACGTGTAGCCACAATAGTAGCAATGGAGTTGGCCGCATCGTTCATCCCGTTGAGGAAGTCAAATACCAATGCGATAACAATACCGATAACAACAAGTATCAACGTAGCTTGCTCCATAATATGACCCGGTTAAGCGAATTTAACAATAATGCGGTTAATAATGTTAGCTATGTCTTGCGCTCTATCAGTAATTTCTTCGAGCGTCATCACTACTTCCCGTTGCTTCATCAGCATTACGGGGTCTTTCACGTGTCCGAACAAGTCAACCGTCGACAGTTCATACAAGTCGTCGCATTCATGTTCAATAACTTTAACACGCTTGCATATTTCCAATATTTTACCCGTATTTTTCCGGATAGATTCCAAATTGTCCAGCAATTCATCTAACAAACGGGCGTCCTGCACCACCAAATCGACCATCTGTTTCATGTGTTCCGTCAGGGGAACAGGCTGGTACATTACAATACGTTTGCCGGTGTCGTTGATTAAGTCGAGAAAGGAATCAACACGAGAGGTTAATAGCTGAATATCATCACGTTCAAAAGGGGTAACGAAGCTCCGGTGCAACTCATTATAAATCGTTCCCGCTACGTCGTCGCCTTTCGTCTCTATGATTTTGATTTCGCGATACAATAGCTTTTGCTTTTCTTCACCGGATTGGTTCACCATTTGAGACAGTAAGCCGGCAGCTTCTAATAAGTATTTTCCCTGTTGCTTAAATAAAGGAAAAAATTTCCGCTCTTTAACGACAAATAACTGTAAAAAGGAATCGATTTTCATAAATTTGAGGTTAATTTGGGTGCAAATGTAGTAACATTTTACGAGAACTAAACATGAAGTTTATATTAAGACTGTTTAGACGACTGTAAAATATTGAAAATAAATAATAAATAACAAATAACAAATAATTCTGCCGAAAAGGTTGTCCAATTGGCAGATTTGTTGTATCTTTGCAGCCCTTTTAATGAATTATTAACTAAAAAACAGCGTCATGTTGAAAAATTATGAAACCGTTTTCATTGCAACTCCCGTTTTATCTGACAGCCAGATAAAGGAAGCGGTAAAAAAGTATCGTGACTTCATTACCGAAAACGGTGGTGAGATTGTGCACGAGGAAAATTGGGGATTGAAAAAGCTGGCCTATCCCATTCAAAAGAAGACTACAGGTTTTTATAACCTGATTCAATTCAAGGCAAACCCTGAGTTTGTGGCTAAATTGGATGTTCAGTACCGTCGCGACGAGCGCGTAATCCGTTATTTGACCTTTGTTATGGACAAGCATGCCGTGGAGTATGCCGAAAAACGCCGTGGCAATAAAAACGAACAAAAGTAAGGAGGACATAATTTATGAGTACGAACATGCAATCACAAAACAACGAGATCCGTTACCTCAATCCGCCTACCGTGGATGTGAAAAAGAAAAAATATTGCCGCTTTAAAAAGGCCGGTATTAAATATGTGGATTACAAAGACGCCGAATTTTTAAAGAAATTCCTGAACGAGCAGGGTAAAATTCTGCCCCGCCGCCTCACCGGAACTTCTTTGAAATTCCAGCATAAGGTGTCGCAGGCTGTGAAACGCGCGCGCCACCTGGCATTGTTGCCTTATGTAACCGATTTGCTTAAATAGTTTAAGGAGAACAGGACTATGGAAATTATCTTGAAACAAGACGTTGCCAATTTAGGGCACAAAGACGATATTGTAACCGTGCGTAACGGTTATGCTACCAACTACCTCATTCCCCAGGGCTATGCAACCCTGGCCACCGTGTCGGCTAAAAAAATGCACGCCGAAAACATGAAACAACGCGCCCACAAGGAAGCGAAGATCCGTGAGGAGGCACTGGAATTGGCCAAGAAACTCGAAGGAATTACCGTAAGCGTAGCAACCAAAGTAAGCAGCACCGGTAAGATTTTCGGTTCGGTGAACAATATTCAGATCGCCGAAGCGTTGGCGGGTAAAGGTTTTGATATCGACCGCCGCAATGTGAGCATTTTGGGTGGCGCCGACCACGTGAAAGAGGTGGGTACCTACGAAGCCGAAGTGAAGATACATCGCGACGTGAAAGCCAAAATCCAATTTGAGATCGTGGCGGAGTAATCACGCTGATAAATAAAAATGAAAAAGGTCTGCAATACATGCAGGCCTTTTATTGTTTTATCCGCGTTCTATATCTGTCCTGCTGCTATTATCTTCCCGTTTAATATCACTTGGTGGATTAACGGTGTGGTGAATGCGTAAGGCATAAATTCGTAGCTTGGTATTTGCTTTGTAATGAATATATTAGCCGCCTTTCCACGAGCAATGCTGCCGTGCGTATCGCTCAGCCCCATAGCGCAGGCGCCGTTGATGGTAGCGGCGTTGATCGCCTCTTCCGGTGTCATTTTCATTTGTATGCACGCCAGTGATAACATGAATTTCATATCGCCGGCGGGAGAGGAACCGGGATTGTAGTTGGATGCTATGGCAACGGGCAGTCCGGCGCTGATCATGGCGCGTGCCGGCGGATAGGGGAGTGCGAGGAAAAAATTGGATCCAGGCAGCAGCGTGGGTATGGTTTCCGAGTGCAGTAAACAGTCTATTTCTTCGGGACCTGTGTGGTCAACGTGGTCTACCGATACAGCATCGTATTTTACGCCGGTTTGTATACCGCCCGAAAAGGCCAATTGGTTGGCGTGGATCTTAGGGCGCAGGCCATAGTTTAGTCCGGCCATCAGTACGCGTTCCGTATCTTCCACTGTAAAAAATCCCTGCTCACAGAACACGTCGATATAATCGGCCAATTCTTCCGCAGCCACTTGCGGGATCATTTCATTGATGATGAGGTCGACATAGTCGCGTTGCCTGTCTTTGTATTCCGCGGGCACAGCATGTGCACCGAGAAAGGTGGCGCGGATGGTGAGCGGCGTGCTTGCTTTCAACCGGCGGATAACGCGCAGCATTTTCAATTCGTCGGTAGTGTTCAGTCCGTAGCCGCTTTTTATTTCCACGGCGCCGGTGCCGGAGCGGGTAATTTCGTTTACGCGCATCAGCGCTTGTTCGTAGAGTTCATCTTCGGACGTGTTGTGCAGCAATTTCGATGAGTTGAGGATGCCGCCGCCGCGCCGGGCGATCTCCTCATAACTCAGTCCGCGTATTTTGTCGATATATTCTATCTCGCGACTTCCGGCGTACACGAGGTGCGTGTGCGAATCACAGAATGAAGGGAACACCATACCGCCGCCGGCGTCTACAATTTCTATTCCGGCAGCAGTGGCCGGCATGTTATCCATGGTGCCGAAATCTTTAATGAGACCGTTTTCAACCAGCAGGAAAGCATTATCAATGCAATGCAATGTGCCCATTTCAGCGCCGGCAACCCGCTGTTGCGGGTTCTCTTCTACTTGTACTAATTTTTGGATATTAGTAATTAATAACATAATCTTGAAATTTTTAAATCTTCAAATCCTTAAACTGTTATTTCACGCACGCCAAGGCTGCTACACTTACTTTGCATCCTTCCACTTTCAGCAATTGTTGGGCGCAGGCTTCGATGGTTGCGCCGGTAGTAATCACATCGTCCACCAGCAGTATATGTTTATTACGCAGGGCTCCGGCATTTTTTACGGCAAACACCTCCGACACGTTTTCCCAGCGGTCGAGACGGGTTTTGCGGGTTTGGGTGTTCGTAAACTCGCGACGCATTACACTACGGCTATCTATTGTCCAGCCGGTGCTTTCGGCAATGCCGGCGGCAATTTGTTCACTCTGGTTGTATCCTCTCCGCCGTTGCTTTTTAGGATGCAGCGGAATAGGAACAATAGCATCCACTGTGTGGTACAGCATCGACGATTTCAGTTCCAAGCCTAAGCGGCGCCCCATTTCTATGCCTATAGCGGTTTTCCCTTTATACTTCAAATTGTGCAACAGCCGGCGGTAGGGGCTCCCTTTGCTGAAAAAAAATAAGGCGCACACGTGCTCCAGCCGTATTTTTCCCCAGAATAATTTTTCGAGCGGATTGCCGGCTTCTGCGCTGTAATTGGTGCGCGGAAGGTTGTAGAGACAGGACAAACATAGCACTTTTTCTTTGTGGTGCAACGCGTTTCCGCAGGCCTCGCAGTGGCGGGGATAGAGCAGCGAAAGGAAATTTTGTATGAGTTGTCCTAAAATCATGCTACGAAGATAGGGATTTTTTTCGTATCTTTACACCATGCAAAAACCCGATCAACGCATTATCGACTTTCTGCACAAACATCATGTGTTCACGTTGGCTACCTGTGCAGGTGCTGAGCCCTGGTGTTCGTCGATGTTTTACGTCTACCTGGAAGAAGAAAATGTTTTAGTGTTCACATCCGAGTTGCATACCCGTCACGTTGCGGAAGCACTCAACAATGATCTGGTGGCCGGAACGGTCGTACTTGAAACCGAGAAGGTAGGATTGCTTCGCGGCGTTCAGTTCCGGGGGCGGATGGCGGAGCCTGAAGGTTCGTTGCGTGAAAAAGCAAAACGCGCCTATTTAGCGCGCTTTCCTTATGCTTTATTGAAACCTGCCCCTTTTTGGGTGATAACGCTTCATCACATTAAATTTACCGATAATCGACTGGGATTCGGCAAGAAATTGGAGTATATTACTTAGCTTTTTTTACCGTCTTCTTATCCTTTACCCATACCTGCCGCTCGAAAGCCTGATCGAGTGAAATGAGCGATTCGGTTTTTTGAACGTTGGGAATATGCTGGATGGTGTTCACTAAAATATCCATCAGGTGTTCATGGTCGCGACAATAGATTTTTAATAACAATTCGTAAGAGCCGGTTACAAAATGGCATTCTACGATCTCGGAAATAGACTTTAAGTCCTCTATGGTATTCAGGTAACTGTTACATTCATTAAGGTGTACACCCACAAATGCGCAAACGTCCAATCCCAACGCTTTGGGCTTTACCTGCAGGCGTGAACCGGTAATAATGCCGGCGTCTTCCATTTTTTTAACCCGTTGGTGAATAGCCGCACCTGAGATTCCGCATTCCCGCGCTACTTCGAGGAAAGGCATGCGTGCGTTTTTAATCAAAAAACCAAGAATCTTCTGGTCTAAACTGTCAATATTATATTGAGCCATATCGTACAATATTACTTTCTAATTAAAATACAAAATTAACAAATAATTTGAAAGTACCACCTTTATATGTGTCTGTAAATTAAGAAATATACATTAAAACGCTAATTTTTAAGTAGTTGGACTAAATAGACAACTTTTTGCCAGGTTAAAAGCTTGAAATACTTTTGTTTTTTATAAAAAGTATTGTACATTTGCATTCTCGTTTCTCAGTAAGAATGTTTTAAAAAATTAAATAACTATGACAAAAGCTGATATTGTAAATGAAGTGGCCAAACAAACCGGAATGGAAAAGGTGGCTGTACAAAAAATGGTAGAATGTTTTATGGATTCTGTCAAAGTAGCTTTGGCAAATGACAAAAATGTTTATTTGCGTGGTTTTGGTAGTTTTATCGTAAAAAAACGTGCTAAAAAAACGGCCCGTAATATTTCGAAGAATACTACTATTGTTATTCCGGAACATTTTATTCCTTCATTCAAGCCCGCAAAGGTGTTCATGAATAAAGTGAAAAATAACGTTAAGAAATAATTTAAATAATTTTTATATGCCTAGCGGAAAGAAAAGAAAAAGACATAAAATGGCTACCCATAAGCGTAAAAAACGTTTACGCAAGAATCGGCATAAGAAGAAGAAATAGCCTTTTTTGTCTCAATGTAAAATGCTAAACCTAAAGAATCCGTTGAGATTCTTTAGGTTTTTTTCGTTCTATATATTAAATTTGATGGAAAGAGAGTTAGTTGTAGACGTATCGTCTAATGAGATAACAGTTGCCCTATTAGAGGATAAGGCGCTGGCAGAATTGAGTACTGAACTTACGACATCCCATTATTCTGTGGGTGATATTTTTTTGGGGAAGGTCACTCGTTTAGTGCCGGCGTTGAATTCCGCTTTTATTGATATTGGCGACGACAAAGATGCTTTTGTTCATTACCTCGACCTCGGATTGAACTTCAGGGCGCAGAACCACCTTACCCAGCAACTGATTTCAGGTAAGAATGACAAAGAAGCCTTTGCTCAAATCTCCAAATTTGATGTATTAGCGAAGGATGGAAAGATGGAAGATGTGCTGTTTGTCGGACAGGATGTGTTGGTGCAGGTGGTGAAAGAGCCTATCTCTTCCAAGGGGGCGCGTGTAACGGCCGAAATTTCTATTGCCGGCCGTAATATTGTGCTGATTCCTTTTGCTGATAAAGTGCATATTTCTCAAAAGATTACTTCGCGGGAAGAACGCAAGCGACTGGAACGTTTAATGTCGAGCATTCTGCCGCCGAATTACGGTGTGGTGGTACGCACTGTTGCCGAAGATAAAAAAACCGCCACGCTGGTGCCTGAAGTAGAAGCGCTGGTGCGGCGTTGGGAGTCGTGTTGCGAAAAAATGTACAAGGCGGAAAGCCCGCAATTAATGTTGCGCGAAATTAACCGTACGTCAACCATCCTGCGAGACTTGTTGAACGTGTCGTTCAATTCCATTACGGTGAATGATGAAACGGTTTACCGTGAAATGCAGGAATACGTGTCGGGAATCGCGCCCGAACAGGAAAAAATCGTAAAATTATATGAAGGGAATACGCCGATCTTCGACTATTTCAATGTGTCGAAACAGATCCGTTCATCGTTTGGGAAGTTAGTCCCATTACGGCAGGGCGCTTACCTTGTAGTGGAGCATACCGAAGCGTTGCACGTGATTGATGTGAATAGCGGCATACGCCTGCGCAATACCAGGGATCAGGAACAGCATGCCTTCAGTGTGAACATGGCAGCTGCCGATGAAATTGCACGCCAATTGCGGCTTCGTGATATGGGGGGTATCCTGGTGGTCGATTTTATTGACATGGATAAAGTGGAGAACCGCCAACTGCTTTTCGAAAAGATGAAGACACTCATGGAAAACGACCGGGCGAAACACAATATTCTTCCCTTGTCGAAGTTCGGCCTGATGCAGATCACCCGCCAGCGTGTACGTCCCGTAACGGTGATCAATACTGCTGAAGATTGCCCCGGCTGTAACGGCACCGGTAAAATATCAGCCTCAGCCGTACGTTTTGACGAAACGATTGAAAACGGCCTGACTTATTTCGTGAAACAACGCAACCTGTCGAATATTACATTGAAAGTACATCCTTATGTAGCGGCCTTTTTTACTAAAGGGTTGATATCGCGCCGCCTCCGGCTGATGTTGCGCTACCGTTGCCGGTTCAACATTAGAACGGATAGTAGCATGGGTTACCTCGACGCCCAATGGAGCGATAAGAAAGGTAATCGACTGACGGTAGTAAATTAACCGAGCAAAAGTTGCACTCCTTCGTATAATCCTTGAATGAGTGAAAAAGCGCCCAGCAAAGCAATGACGGCGCCTGCCACCCGGTTGATCACCCATAAGTGGCGGATGCGGAAATGCCGGTGATAGTGACTGATAATGCTACTTAACGTAAACCACCATAATGATGCACCTATCACTACGCCGCACAAGGCCAGGGCAATGCTCAGGTGACCCGACTCCCGGTCAATATCAAGTCCCACAAACGCAAATAATCCCAATATAAGGAAAATGGCGCCGGGGTTGGATATGGTGAGAATAAACACGGAAATAAAATCGTTGAACAGGCGGTTCCCACGCTTGTTTTTTTGCCTGATTTGGTGCACAGGATTAGTAGCATATATTTTAACGCCTATAACAATGAGAATAATTCCACCGGCAATCAGAAAAAATATCCGGTAGGTTTCAAATATGGTGAGCACAAAAGCCAGCACTAATATAGCCAGTGTTGCAAAAAGCGTATCGGCGGCCGCTGCACCCAAGCCTGAAACAAAACCCGACTTCCGCCCCTTGCCCAGCGTGCGTTGTACGCATAGTACACCTATGGGCCCTAAGGGCACCGAAGCTCCCAAACCTACCAATAATCCTTTTACGAGTGTTATCAACATATAATAGACCAAAATTACTACAAAGTTATAAATTTTTTTGTAAATTTGTGCCTTAAATGTCTATTAATCGCCAATTATGTTGAAACGCAGCCTGCTACTTTCATTATTGAGCGCCATTTTGTTGAGCTTGCCCTGGTCGACGTCTTTTTCCGGACTTATTCTGTTGGTGGCATGGATCCCTTTGTTATGGTTGGAAGATAGCTTTGCCACGGCCGGGAAGCGCGGTTATTGGAAATATTATACACTCACCTTGGTGGCGTGGAATATTATTTCTACCTATTGGGTTTCTAAAGCTACCTTGTTTGGAGGAGTGGGCGCTATAGTGGGCAATAGTTTGCAAATGATATTGATATTCGCCCTTTTCCGTTGGGCGAAACGAAAGACGAACCGCGCGGTGGGCTATACTTTTTTAGTGTCCTTGTGGATAGCTTGGGAATATTTTTATTTTGATGCCGAAATTTCATGGCCGTGGCTGGTACTGGGCAATGGTTTCGCTAAAGATGTAAAGTTTGTACAATGGTATGAATACACCGGTGTGCTTGGCGGTTCGCTGTGGGTGTGGCTGGTGAATTTGGCGCTGTTTGCGTACCTGAAATATAGAATTACGAATTACGAATTACGAATTACGAGAGATAAGAGATTAGAGATTAGAGACGAGAGACAAGAAAATAGAATTGGAAATAATTTTCAATTTTCAATTTTCAATTTTCAATTAACAACCCTTCACCTTTCTTTGTTCGCTTTAATCTTCCTGCCGATACTTGTTTCGCTGGTGCAGTTTTACACCTACGAAGAAAAATCGGCACCCTGCCATGTGGTGGCGGTGCAGCCCAATATCGACCCTTATCTTGAGAAATTCGGCGGCTTGTCGTCCGACCAGCAATTGAAGATTTTGCTATCGTTGGCGGATCCGGCAGTTGATAGCACTACCGATTATGTGATAGGTCCTGAAACAGCGCTGAGTTTAGGG
>DBDM01000130.1:337-4099 GCA_002293585.1 Bacteroidales bacterium UBA932 | reverse complement strand
TGAAAATTGAAAATTGAAAATTATCTTGAGTTATGTTATTCCCTTTCTTCATGATTTTACACTTTCAATCGTCATTGCGAGGTACGAAGCAATCCATTTTCAATTATTGGCTGTGGCATGTTCCGTTCCTCGGTGGCGCGACTCACTGATAACACTATGCCTAACGCAAAACTCTGGGTGAGCATGGAACTGCCGCCTAAACTCACCAGCGGCAATGTTTGTCCCGTAACCGGGATGACCCCCACGGCCACGGCCATATTCAACATGGCCTGAAATACAATAGCCAACACCAATCCCAACACCACCACCTGCGGGAATACCCGCGTACAGGAGCGCGCTATGACAATAGCACGGAACAATAATATCCAGTATAATCCCAACACCACTATTCCCCCCAGCAGGCCGTATTCTTCAATAATAATAGCATAAATAAAATCAGAGTACGGATGCGGCAACACATAACGTTGCGTACTATTCCCCGGCCCTTTGCCAAAGATGCCGCCGGTAGCCACGGCAATTTTCGCCTGTTCGGACTGGAAAGTATTCTTTTCCGCAGCCCTGTCTTCATCAACAAAAGTAGTTACACGGTTCACCGCAGTAGTAACACGTGGAAACCAATTCGTATTTAACCCTATCACGAGGATCAATCCGACAAGTAATGTGCCGATCCCGATCATTCTCAACAAATGGTTCATCCTGATCCCACCGATAAACAGCAACACAAAAAGCGTCAACAATAACAACAGTGAGGTGGACGTACTGCTCCAGGCAATTAAAATAAAAATGACACCTATAGGCAACAGCAGTTTTATAGAAAATTCTTTAAAGATATATAATTCTTCACTCTCCATAACCTTTGCCACGTAAAGGATCAAGCCGATACGGGCAATATCGGCCGGTTGGAAGGTAAAACCGAAGATACTCAACCACCGTTCCGCACCGTTCAATGAAACACCCTTGAACATGGCCAGCAGCAGCAGGACTACACTTACCACCAATAAAGGCAAGGCGAACCGGCGATACCATCCTATGGGGATGATATGCGCTATGTAAATAGTTACAAATCCTATAACCACAAAAATCGCCTGCTTCAATAAATAGGCCGAGGCCGTATTGCCATGTTTGAAGGCCAGTGCGCTGGTCGACGAATAAATGGCCAATATCGATACTAAGGACAAGAGCAGTATGATTGCCCAGATCACTTTGTCCCCTTTAATATTTCTGATTATTGATNNCTACAAATTTCGTACCGCTTCCTTGAATTGCCGGCCGCGATCTTCATAATTTTTGAACAAATCAAAACTGGCGCAGGCGGGCGACAGCAATACCGTATCACCGGGATCCGCCAGTTCGTAAGCGCTTTTCGCAGCTTCAACAGCCGACCTGACATCTACCATCACCGGCACTATACCTTCAAAGGCTTGGTGCAATTTTGTGTTGTCCACACCCAAACAAATAATCGCTTTCACTTTGTCTTTCACCAAATTAAGCAATTCGCCATAATCATTCCCTTTGTCGGTGCCGCCGGCAATCCACACCACTTTGGTTTTCATACTTTCCAGTGCATACCATGCCGCATTTACATTCGTGGCTTTGCTGTCGTTAATATACATCACATCGCGCACCTTGAGCACCGGTTCAAGGCGATGTTCCACCCCTTTAAAGGTCATCAGGCTTTCGCGAATGACTTCATTCTTGATTTTGAGCACCTGTCCGGCCACGGCAGCGGCCATGGAGTTATATACATTGTGTTTGCCCTGTAACGACAACTCCTGTATCAACATAGAAAATTCACTGTTACGATAGCGTGAGCGGATTTGGTCTTCTTCCACATAAGCTCCCTCCTCCACTTCTTCCGTTTGTGAGAAAGGCAGCTGCTGCGCCTTCAACACAATATTATTCAAATGTTCCACTGTTATTTCATCATCGGAACAAAAAATAAAACAGTCGCCGGCCGACATATTTTGGGTGATACGGAATTTAGAATTTATATAATTCTGCATAACATTATCATAGCGGTCGAGATGATCGGGCGAAATATTCAGCAGCACGGCGATATCGGCTTTGAAGTCGTACATGCCGTCGAGCTGAAAACTGCTTATCTCCAAAACATAATAATCAAATTTCTCGGTAGCTACCTGATAGGCGTAACTCTTACCGATATTACCGCCTAATCCCACATTCAGTCCCGCATTTTTCAGCAGGAAATAAATGATGGATGTCGTCGTCGTCTTGCCGTTACTTCCGGTAATACATATTTTCTTGGCATTATCATAGCGGCCGGCAAATTCAATTTCGGAGATCACCGGAATACCCAGCATCCGCAATTTTACAACAAGCGGCGCCATTTCAGGTATGCCGGGACTTTTAATTACTTCCGCCGCATTACATATTAACGCTTCGGTATGACCTCCTTCTTCATAGGCAATGTCATACTGTTTCAATGTTTGCTGGTAAGCGTCCGTTAGTTTTCCGGAGTCCGACAAAAAAATGTCGAATCCTTTAACTTTTGCCAGGACTGCCGCACCTACTCCGCTCTCGCCACCTCCAAGTACTACTACTCTTTTCATTTTTTTACCGTACTTTAAGCGTTACAATGGTTAATACTGCTAATAAAATCGCCACTATCCAAAAGCGTATTACAATTTTCGCTTCGGGTAGCGGTTGTGAAGGACGTTGTATGAGGGCCGGAATTTGTCCGGCGCCCTTTTGAAAATGGTGATGCAAGGGCGACATTTTAAGTATGCGCCGGCCTTCGCCATATTTTCTTTTCGTATATTTGAAGTAAGCTACCTGTAGCATTACCGAGAGGCTTTCCACAAAGAAAATGCCGCAGAGCAAGGGAATCAATAATTCTTTCCGCACTACAATGGCAAATACGGCAATGATACCGCCCAGGGTCAGGCTTCCGGTATCGCCCATGAACACCTGTGCAGGATAAGAGTTGTACCACAGGAAACCGATCAGCGCACCGATGAAAGCGGCCATAAAGACCACCAATTCGCCGCTTTGGGGAATATACATAATGTTTAGGTAATCGGCGTAAATAACATTACCCGAAAGGTAGGCAAACACCAGCAGCACGGCCCCGATGATCATAGATACACCCGACAACAGTCCGTCCATCCCGTCGGTGAGGTTGGCGCCGTTGGACACCGCCACAATGATAAAAATAACGACTATTACGTAGATGATCCATCCGATAGACTGTCCCAATTCGCCACCGACGGGCGACAACCAATTATAGTTAAATTCATTTTCCTTGACAAAAGGAATTGTAGTGGTCGTACCGAGCGCATCATTGCAAAAATACATGGTCAACCCCACGATAAGCCCCAGTCCTATTTGTCCCACAATTTTAAAGCGGCCGTGCAAGCCTTCTTTATTTTTGCGGAACACTTTGATGTAGTCATCCAAAAAGCCGATACAACCGATCCACACGGTAGTAATAATCATCAGGCGGACGTATATATTGGACAAGTTCCCGAAAAGCAGCACCGGCACTAAAATGGCCAGTATAACGATCACACCGCCCATGGTAGGCGTGCCTTTCTTGGACAGCTGGCCTTCGAGCCCCAGATTGCGAATCTCTTCTCCAATCTGTTTGCGCTGCAACAAGCGAATGATGTATTTACCGAACACCCAGGCTATCGATAGCGAAAATATAACAGCCATCGCCGACCGGAACGAAAGGTACTGGAACAGTCCCGCGCCGGGAAAGTGAAAGTGGGTATGCAGGTAATCGAAGAGATGGTATAACAT
>DBDM01000130.1:0-258 GCA_002293585.1 Bacteroidales bacterium UBA932 | reverse complement strand
TGGGATTGAACGCCTTTGACTTCATGGTAAGTTTCATGGCCTTTGCCGGCAATGAGTATAATATCGCCCGGGCGGGACATTTTCGCAGCTGTTTTTATCGCTTCGCGCCGGTCGCGGATGCGCAGGCAGCGTTCCAACTGCGAAGCGTTCAATCCGGCAAACATATCGTCTAAAATAGCTTCGGGGTCTTCAAAGCGGGGGTTGTCTTCCGTCAATATCGCCGTATCGCTGCCGTCGGCGGCTATGCGCGCCATCACC
>DBDM01000152.1:3690-3868 GCA_002293585.1 Bacteroidales bacterium UBA932 | reverse complement strand
GCCGATCATGCCGGTGGCGCCGCCTACCAAAGCCAGCGGTTTATGCCCGCACTGCTGAAAATGCTTCAACATCATCACACTCACCAAATGGCCTATATGTAATGAATCGGCTGTGGGGTCAATGCCCACATAAGCTACCGTCATTTCTTTTTGCAATTGCTCTTCGGTTCCGGGCATC
>DBDM01000152.1:0-3680 GCA_002293585.1 Bacteroidales bacterium UBA932 | reverse complement strand
CTACAAAGTTTTTCATGTTTCAATTTACTATAAGTTAGCAAAGGTACGAAAAATAGAAGATTTTGCAAAATATTGAAAATTGGCAAGTGAAATCAGCTGATCAATTGAAAAAAATGCAATTTTTATAACATTTATCGTTGAAAAAAGTGTAAATTTGCAGCGAAAAGTGATTGAGAAAAGTGTAGTTTTACAACGGAAAGTCATTGAGAAAAATGTATAGGATAGGAATTAAAAAATTAGAACAATGGAAGTTAAGTGAAACTCGACTGCCATTGATTATTTTAGGTGCCAGACAGGTTGGAAAAACCTGGTTAGTCAAAGAATTCGGCAAAACAGCGTATTCCAAAATGGTTTATGTCAATTTTGAAGATGAACTGGAGATGACCAATCTTTTTCAAGACGACCTGAACCCCCAGCGTATTTTAGCCCATTTGGAAGCCTATTCAAAAACCAAAATCACCGCCCACGATACGCTGATTGTTTTTGATGAAATACAAGCTGCTCCGCGAGGACTTACCTCATTGAAATATTTTGCCGAAAATGCACCGCAATACCACATTGTTGCCTTAGATTCCCTATTGGGTATCAATCTGCACAGCAAGGTTTCGTTTCCTGTGGGAAAAGTTGATTTTATCCATCTCTACCCATTAACTTTTCACGAATTTTTGCTTGCGCTTGGGGAAACAGGATTGGCACAAATTTTAGAAGAAAAGCGGTGGGATATGCTTCCTGTTTTTACGAGCAAATTCATGGAGCACTTGCGCTATTATTTCTACACCGGCGGAATGCCTCAGGTGGTAGATTTTTTTGTCAAAAATCGGGATTGGACACAAGTAAGGCATATTCAAAACCGTATATTAAAGGCTTACGAAAACGATTTTTCAAAACATGCTCCTGCCGAAATTGTACCTCGTTTAAATATGGTTTGGCAAAATATTCCTGCGCAATTGGCCAAAGAAAACAAAAAATTTGTTTACGGCGTAATGAAAGAAGGTGCACGGGCAAAAGATTTTGAAATGGCTATTCAATGGTTGGTCGATTCAGGCATTTTGTTTAAATCACATCAAATTTCAAAACCGGCAATGCCTTTGATTGCCTACCAGGAGATGCCCGTATTTAAACTTTTTTTCAACGATATTGGTTTGCTTGCAGCTAAATCGGGCTTGGATACCAAAACTGTTGTGTCGGGAAATAATCTTTTCACAGAATATAAAGGAGCGCTTACCGAACAGTTTGTAATGCAACAACTCAAAGCTGCCGACATGGACTATATTGGCTATTGGAACAATGAACGTTCTACTGCCGAAGTCGATTTTGTAGTTCAAAATAAAGGTGAAATTATACCCATTGAAGTAAAAGCAACCGAAAATGTACAAGCCAAGAGCTTCAAACTATTTTGCGAAAAATTTCAACCCACAACAGCCATTCGCACTTCCTTGTCGAATTATCGCCGGGAAGATTGGATGACAAACGTCCCATTATATATTATTGGCAATTATTTTTAATAATTGAGCCGAACGCATTTACATTTTCCTGCCCAAGCTGCAACCTTTCCACGAATATGCCGTCTTATAGATAAAAAGATTTCATAGTCCCTGTTTTTTTAATTTATAATGACTATGTTAAATTTTTCTGCCTTAAAATCAGATATTTAACAAATGGCGTTGAAAAAATATACTACTATGCGATACAAGATATAAATATTTTACAATATATTTGCAGTGCAAAATTCATTATTAAACAAAGTAATTAAAATAAAATACTTCTTAAAAGCTATGAAAAAAACAATCTCTATTATTCTTTTAACCCTACTGTGGAGCGGCATGGTATATGGACAACAGCTTCCGGGCGACAGTCTGGCCGGCGATTTCAAATGTCTTGTGAACTATCTGGAAGAGACCCATCCCGACCCTTACTCGGGGTTCGGCGGCAAGGTGTTTTTTCATAAAGCGGCTTTCGAAGTTGGACAAAGACTAAAAAAAGGAGCCGGTCGGGAGGAATTTGCCACTATTGCGATGGCGTTTATGTCGAAGTTGGAAGATGGCCACACGTGGATATCCGTTCCTCGAGGAATGGCAGAGTCGGAGCTGAGATTGCCCTTCTCCGCAAGAGCCACGCCCGACGGGCTTATGGCGGTCGTTGTGCCCGAAGCGCGCCGTGAACTACTGGGCAGCAAGGTGGTAAGTATCGGCGGTGTCCCTATTGAGGAACTTGTAGAGAAAGTAGGACAATTAAGGCCGGTGGAGAACGTGTTCGGCGCCTGCCACAGCCTCTCAAGCGCCATTGTAATGCAACGGTTGATGAAACTGTTAATTCCCGGCCTTGGAGAGCGCGTGACTGTGGGACTGGAAAACGCAAGAGGTGAAGTTGTTGAACTCACACTCGACTATCTCGACACCGAGGCGTACGCAAAGTATCCAACGATAAAGCAGCCGAAGTGGACGGCTGTAAACGAAAGCGAGTATATGAATTACCACTTCATTGATAAAGAGCGGCGGGCGATGTTGTTCCGCATGAGCAGTATTCAGTCGCGCGAGCAATTTCTCTATCTGCAGCAAAACAGCATGCCCAATATGGAAAGGATGCTGGATATGTTCTACACCCAAACCTTCAAGCGTGAAAGGCCATCTAATTTGGACGAAGCAATAGCCGCCATTCCTTCGCTGGCCGAAACTTTCCGCGCAATGCTCGAAGAGATGCGGTATGCAGGCGCGCCCTACCTGATTATCGACCTGCGCGACAACCGTGGCGGTTATACACCAATCGTTCGGGCGACGCTCTACCAACTCTACGGCGATCGCTATCTCGAAACGGACATGGGAGTTAGGTTTTACACAATGGCGTCTCCGCTCTATATGCAGAAATTAGGGACGACGCTCGAAGAGATCAATGAAGCGCAGGGAACCTCTTTTCAGTACGGCGACTACACCTTCGACGAGGAAGAAGCCGACACGCGATCGATTGAAGAGAAGCGCCGCCAATTTGTAGAACAGATTTTCGGTGGAGACACAAGCGCCATAGCCGACCTCAACGGGAAACCTGTTTACACCCCCGAAAGAGTATTTGTTATTACGAATGACGGCACCTTTAGCGCAGCATTTCACTACGCATTCTACCTCCGGAAGATGGGAGCGACAGTGGTGGGCGTACCCTCATCACAGGCACCCAACACCTTTATGGAGGTAACGGAGTTCACCCTGCCTTATACCGGGCTCAAAGGGTCGATATCCAATTCGGCGCAGGTGTTCCTGCCGGCAGACGACCCCCGTGCCAAAGTGTTTTATCCCGACATCATGCTCTCGCAGGACGACTACCGAAAGTACGGATTCGACAAATATTCCGACCTTTTGTATCTGCTAGAATATCTTTCATGCAACTTTTGAAAAATTATTTCGTCTTATAGGTAAAAACCAAAAATAAATATGAAACAACTTCTACTATTTCCGATTCTATTCTTCTGCTTCGTCCCCGACCTGCAAGCCGCGCCACGCAACACCACGCGTGTAAAAGGCAGCGTAATTGATAAAACAGCATCCACCCCGCTGGAGTTCAGCACGGTAAGCTTGACCGACACCACGGGTAAAACCATTGCCGTGAACACCAGCGACGAGAAAGGATCTTTTTCATTGGCCGACGTGCCGGCCGGAAATTATACATTAAAAGTGTCTTTTGTAGGCTAC
>DBDM01000013.1:147-10740 GCA_002293585.1 Bacteroidales bacterium UBA932 | reverse complement strand
TTACCTGCAACATTACCTGCAACACCAGGTCGCCAAAGTGTGATTTTCACGCCTTCGGAAAAATCAAACTCAGGTTCTTTAAGTCCCTCTTCCAAAGAGAGTTTTATCATCTCACTGACACCGGTGCCAAAACGTTCAATATACCCTGCTTGGTACATTACTTCAGCCAACAGGGGGTTCGTGGGGAAGGAACCGTGTTCCTTCTTCATCATCGCAGGGGAAAGCTCCGGCGACAGACACCCCGGATTTATCACGACGATCCTGTCGGCAAACACCATAACCTGCACACTCCCGTTACTCCCGTAGTCGCGATGAGCTACGCTGTTGACGATTGCCTCAAAAATCACAGGCCGGGGAATTTCATATTTTATTGAGGCCTGCACACTCTCTTCCCTTAGCCCAACAGAAGTGCCAATCTTAGACAAAACGAATCCCACAGCCTGATTGATCTGATCGAACACATCACCCTCAAAAACCTTGTGGTCTTCTATGGGTTTTTCCCAACGTGTGCCCAAGAAATAGGCACATTTAACTATCGCCGTGGGGAAATACGATTGAGGATCACTGCCAAAGGCGAGTGCTGCACTGTTGCACAATTTACCCGCCTTTAACATTCTCAAGTGAGTGAGCACTTTTTCAGCAGGAGTACCTACAGGGAGGGGGAAGCCACGTTTGGAGTTCGCTAAAGCTACAAAATTGTCCACCTTCTCTGTACTTATCTCCGCCATCGTCGCTTTTGAAGGAGATTCATCAAATGATTTCGAATGAAAGATATTCTTCATCTTGAGGAACTCAATCAACGCGGCGTAAATCTGGGAAATCAATATTTCAGTGTTATCAAAACGCTTATAGGTCAGTTCATTTTGAATTTTAGCAATAAAGGCCCTCTGCTTGTTGTTTCTTTCAGGCGCATGCCCCTCTTTTATAAAGGCTATCCTGTAAAGGCGTTTCTCCTTTGCACATTCATATTCCAGTTCGGTCGGCGACACCCCATCCGCATCCTCATAGCCATATTCCTGTCCTAAAAGAACCAGATAAATCTGTGAACCGCGGACTTTGTCCAAATACACATCCTTCGGCGTTCGGGCAGCAGCCGGCAGTTTTTCGAACAATACGGGAACAAAATACTGACTCAACAGTGCATCTGTTTGGAGCCATTCATATATCCGAAGCCGCTCCGATACAAACTCCTTCTGCACGCTACTGATAAAAATTCTGATAGGGTCCATTAAATATATAATTTGCTACAAAGATAATAATTTCGTACCTTTGTAAAAAATAAGGAGATAAANNGGCTCGCCACCCTACAAATTCCAGCTTTTGCCGCACCCGTCGCGCCGGACGACACCCTGTCTTACCTGTCTGTGCAGGCGAAAGTACGGGACGCCGAAACGCGCAAACCCTTGCCGTTCGTGAATGTAATGTTGCAGCAGTCCGGTATCGCCACTGTCACCAATGCCGACGGTGATTTTACACTCAAAGTACCGAAAAATATAGCCCTGCCGAAAATTAGTTTCAGTTGCATGGGTTATAGTAACCTAACGGTAGATGTGGAGCAGTTGCAGCAACAACCTGTAGTCAATCTGCGATCTTCCGGCCGCAGTTTGAAGGAGGCCATTGTGCGCCCCACCGAACCCATAGAGTTGATAAAGTTAGCTTTTGAACGCATTCCTCAAAATTACGGGAAAAGCCCGGTGGCCATGACCAGTTTTTACCGTGAATTTATTAAACGCAATAGTAATTACGTTGGTATTGCCGAAGCGGTGTTTGATATTTATAAGGCTTCGTACACCACGCTGCAATCCGACAGGGTGCGCATTTATAAAGGCCGCAAGAGTGTGGACACGGATAAAATCGACACGCTGGTCATCCGGTATCAGGGCGGTGCAACGACTATGCTGTGGCTCGACCTGGTAAAGAACCGGGACGAGGGGCTTTTTAATGCAGATTTCCTGACGGATTATATTTTCAGTTATGACGGAATGGAAATGATCAATGACAGGCTTCATTATGTGATCGGTTTCAATCAGCAACTTTTTATTAAGGACCCGCTTTACCGCGGACGCCTTTATATTGATCCCCATTCGTTGGCCATTGCCCGGGTGGTGTTCAACAGGAATGTCGAAGGTCGCAAAGATGTTGAGCGTATTTTCGTTAAACAGGCGCCCAGGGGATTTAAGTTAACGCCGCAGTCCGTCGAATACGTTATCAATTACCGGGAAAAGGATCAACAGTGGTATTATAATTATGCCCGGCTGGAAATAAAAGCTAAAACCAACTGGAAGAAATTCCTGTTTTTTAAGCCCACAATCACTATTATTTCCGAGATGGCCATCACTGATATGGAGACAGAGAATGTAAAGCCTTTTGCGCAAAAAGAGGCCGTCAGAAAAAACGATATTATTGCCGAGAAGTTATCGGTGTTTACGGGCGACCGGTTTTGGGAAAATTATAATTACATTGAGCCGGAGCAGTCGATCGACAAGGCTATACAACGGATGAATAAAAAGCTGTTGAGGAAGGGCATGCAGTTGGATACCAGTTTGCAGTAGGCGGTGCTCACATCCCTAATTCCTTCACCGGATCCCAAAATAGTTCGTCGAAGTTCACGACCTTGTCTTTTTTCACTTTCACTCCTTCGGCTTCTAAACGCTGTTGCATGGCCGACGGTGGTGTAAAATGCACTTTTCCCGTAAGCAGTCCTTCGCGGTTCACTACCCGGTGCGCGGGCACGTCGGGACAGGCGTGGGCGGCATTCATTGCCCAGCCTACCATGCGGCTGCTCTGCGGCGAACCCAGGGCTTTGGCTATGGCGCCGTAGCTCGTCACACGGCCGCGGGGCACTTCGCGCACCACCGCCCAGACCTGTTCAAAGAAATTGAGATCCCTCATTTTTGAATAATTTCCATACGAAGTTGGCGTTTTTTTTCGGATTTATCAAAAAATCAACTATTTTTGTAGTCTAAAACAATAGACACCATGACGGCCGTAGCAAGATGGGTAGAAGAATATAATTTGATACAAAAGATATTAGCCGGTGACGGTTATCAGTACATCGAACTGGTAAAACGTTACCAGCGGCCTATTTTTTCGTTGATGTGCCAGATCACCAATTCCCAGGGGGCGGCGGAAGCGCTTACACGTCAATTGTTTGTAAAGACCTATCAGGACCTGAAGAAGTTTAAATTTAATTCGAGTTTTCATATGTGGCTGTATCGAAGGGCGCTGGATATGGGTGTGCGGTTTATGGAGGGCCGCAGTACTTCCGTGCCTAAGGATAACCTCTACACGCCTTTTGTACCCGAAGAGGGCGTGGAATATCCGGCGGACGAAATACAGCACATCGACGCAGATTTCCGTGAACCGGTGCGCAAGGCCTTTGCCCTGTTGAACCGTGATCAGCGAAAAGTTATCATCCTGAAATATTATGTCGAGCTGAACTATGATCAAATCGATGAAATAATGGGTTTACCGGAGCTGGGGGGCAAATCTATAGTGTATAAAGGACGTATGATCTTAAGAAAAAAATTGATACAATGGGGTTTTCTATCATAAAACGAAAAGGCTTACGACGCTTTCTTTTCTTGATTAAAAAAGATTTTAAAAAAGGCTTGATAGAAACAGAAAAGGATGAGTTCAGGGGTTTGCTGGAAACCGTTCCGGCAGCGCGCAAGTATTTGGATGCTTTGAAACGGCTCGACCGTGACTTANNCTGACTTGAAGCGTGAAGGGAAGAAAACCATTCCGCCCTTCGACCAGGCCGAAGAAATCATCCGGCGGTGCGGTATCAAAACGCCGTCAGAAAGTTAATTTATAGCCCACGCCTTTGATGGTCACAATTTGTACCGACGGGTCGTCTTTCAGGTACTTTCTTATTTTTGTGATGTACGTATCCAGGCTGCGGGAATAAATGAAGCCCGTGCTGCCCCAATTGTCTTCCAACAGTTTATTCCGCTCCACCACATTACCGCAACGTTCGCATAAGGCCAACAGGATGGCGTGTTCTTTTTTATTGAGCGTAATCACCACGCCGGAATTTTCCAGTTCGTTTTTATCGGCATCAAAGGTGTAGCGGCCCAAATGGTAGACGGTATTCGACGGTTCCGGCGGTGCAACAGGTTGCGGCAGTTCCGGCAATGATGATAATAGCATTCTCCGGCGGCGCGCCAACCGGAACAGCAGGGCAATGCTGCTCAGTAACACTACAAGCAGGAAAAGCGAGCCGGCCAATACTCCTGCCATGTGATGAAAAACAGCCAGCCGGTTGAATTGAAGTTTAGCCCGCAATCCTTCGATTTCCGACATATTCACAGTAAGCATCTGGGTCGATAAGGCGGCCGGATTTTCTACCCCCGGCAGCAAGCTGGTTTCAAACACTTCGCCGGTGGCCGGATTAAACCGCTCAATAACAAAGGAAAGCGAAAGGTCTTTGTCATGCAACGCACCGGCAAACAAATCGGCCAGGCAATAAATGTTCATCGGCAGGGTTTTTTCACGCAGTTCGAACATCGCCCGGTTGATCACCGTTTCCATGGATTGTCCGTAAACATTATCGTAAATAATGGTATCCCGTGAAGGGCAGTTCCTGATGATCTGTATTTTTTCCATCCCGCAACTTTGGATGGTGAGGTTGCCGCCGGCCATCAATTGGCCGAAAGGCATACGGTAGACCTGTTCTTTCCGGCAAGCTTCATCGAAAGCCTTGCCGGCGTCGGCCACAAATTGCTCATAAGCAAGATAATAGGCGTTATGCAGCCATAATGATTGCAAGGCCAGTAAGGAAATAACGCTCACTATAGCCAGCATGCTAAGCCAGGAGGCGGGGGTAATTTTTTTCATCGAAATCATGTACAAATATACAATCTAAAGTTCTAATTTCAAACCGTTTTGACATAAAAACTACATTCTTTTGACGTTTTTTCGATGGTCGCCCCATCTTTTGAAGAAGGAGAAACTTTAATTTGTATAAAAAAAATTGCAACATTAAATTTGTAGCCCCATCTTTGCAGTCTCAAATGCTGATATTTAAAGTTTAAATCATAATTAATAAATCGTATGAAAAAAATTATTTTACTCGCCGCTGTTTGCTTAGGTTTCGGTTTCAGCGCGACCGCACAGGCGCCGGCCCAATCCGACACTACTATTGTGTTTACTCAGTTAGTGCATGATTTCGGCAACATTGAACAGACCGCAGGGCCGCAGACGCATGTCTTCGAATTTACCAACACGGGCACCGAGCCGCTGATCATTCAAAACGTACAGGCTTCGTGCGGTTGCACCTCGCCGGGCTGGACGCGGGAACCGGTAGCTCCCGGACAAAAAGGGGAAGTGCGCGCCACTTATAACCCCGGTGGCGTTATGCCCTTTGACAAAACGCTGTCGGTTACTTCCAACGGCACCCCCGGTCTCATTGTGTTGCACATTAAAGGCAATGTGGTAGCAGCACAGTCCCAGCAGTAAGAAAGCGCCTGTTTTAACTACAAGAACCTCTTGCGGCAAAAAGCTGTAAGAGGTTTTTTTAATAAAAATGTTTATCTTTGACCCTCATATTTGAATTGAAAATGAACCTTTTATTAGATAAAACATGAAAAAACACTTAACAAAAAAAGTAGCGACTGTCGTCGTTTTAACTGTTCTTTCCTTATCGCTTTCTGCTCAAACAGAAGGCAAAAAAGTGAAAATTTTCGCCAGTTCGGCAAAGGAAACAGCAATGCTTACGGAGCAGGAAGGTATTGTTTTCAATCAGGATGTTGAAACCGAAAATTTGTTGATCAACATCTATCCTGAATTTAAGTATCAGCAAGTGATTGGTTTTGGCGGCGCATTTACCGAAACATCGGCGTACAATTTTTCGCTGTTAAGTCCCGGTTTACAGCAACAATTGACGGAAGCTTTCTTCGGGAAAAGCGGTATCGGGCTGAATTTTTGTCGCACGCATATTCATTCCTCTGATTTTTCGCTCAACCAATATACTTATGTGCAAGACGGTGATACCGAGTTAAAAACATTCAATATCGAGCGGGATAGAAAATATATTTTACCGATGATCCGGGCAGCGCGGAAAGCGAATCCCGAGCTGTGGCTTTTTGCTTCGCCCTGGTCGCCCCCGGCCTGGATGAAGGACAATAAGAGCATGATCAAGGGTGGGCGCCTTTTGCCGGAATATTATTCCGCCTGGGCCAACTATTTTGCTTTATACCTGAAAGAATATAAAAAAGAAAATATCGATTTTTTTGCTGTTTCCATTCAGAATGAACCAAAAGCCATACAGACTTGGGAAAGCTGCGTTTGGACAGGCCGGGAAGAGGGTGAATTTGCCGCCAAATTCCTTCGTCCGGCGTTGGATGAAAACGGTTTCGGAACAACTAATATTATAGTGTGGGATCACAATAAAGAGCGTGTAATGGAGCGTGCAAGGGAAGCCATGTCGGTGCCGGGTGCGGAAAAAGCCATTTGGGGCATGGGTTTCCACTGGTATTCGGGCGACCACTTTGATAATTTGCGGATGGCGCATGAGCTGTATCCCAACAAACCGCTGATCGCTACTGAATTTTGCATTGGCACGGAAATCAACCGAGATTCTCAATGGGGCGAAGTGGAGCAATATGCTAACGAAATGATCCGTAATTTCAACAATTTCATGGCTGCTTCGGTGGACTGGAACATGATCGTGGATTCAAAGGGCGGTCCTTACCACGACCGTGACACCGGTGTAAAAGCGCCGGTTTATGTTGACGAGAACAACAAGGAATTTACCCTCGGGCCGCTTTATTATACGATAGGGCATTTTTCTAAGTTCATCCGCCGCGATGCGGTCAGGATAGGCTGCAGCACCTACAATGATGCCGTAAAAGTTACTGCTTTCCGTAACCCCGACGGTGAAATTGTGGTGGTGGTACTCAACACCACTGAAAAAGATGTTACGCCGAAAATCCGTTTGAATGATTGTACGGCGGAATTTAAGATGCCTGCCCAGTCACTGCAAACGCTGATTATTCCTGCGGATAACAAGTAGGCAACAAAAAGCATAAAAAAATATCCCCTGAAGGCCGAACTGCTTTTAGGGGATATTTTTATTTATTTTTTCCGTCTTTCGATTAAATAAGCAACCATCAATCCCAGTCCGCCGAAGGTCAATACCGCTGCTGTATCCATCATGTAAAAAGACCGGCCAATCTGGCCCATCTGAGTCCATTCATTTAGTCCCAATCTAACTCCAAAGCTCACAAAAAAGCCGAGGCCCAGTCCAACCAGCAGGCAACCGATTTTCAGGCCGGAAAATGAAAAACCGGGCGCTACATTCTTCAGCATTTCTCCAATATTAAACGATTGGTTTTGAGATGCTTTCTCTATAATCATCAAACGTTCCTTACGGTGAACAAAAAGTTCGATAATCATATAAAAAATGATAAAAATAACCGGAACAATAATAATTTCTGTCATAATAATTAATTTTAATGTTTAACTTTGTTTTGCTCTTTTGACGCGGGAAAAGTTTTGAGGTTACAAAAAAATGACTGTAACCTGTCCGGATTTCCGGCGTCAAAAGAAATGACATGGAAAAACAGTGCGAAAAACAGCTCATTGAACAGGTACTGCAGGGCGACACCCGGGCCTTCGCCCTATTGACGGATGCCCATAAAGACCACGTGTTCACGCTGGTATTGCGTATCGTACGCCGGCGCGAATGGGCCGAGGAAATTGCACAGGATGTTTTCTTAAAGGCCTATCTCGAACTGCACAAGTTCAAGCAGGAAGCGCGGTTGTCGACCTGGCTGTTCCGCATTGCTTATAACACGGCAATATCCGCACTGCGGAAACGGCAATTGCCCGTGCAGGATCTTCCCGAGCAGAACCTGCATATTGCCGACGAGCACGAGTATGAAGAGAGAGAAGAGCTATTCCGGCAATTACACCGGGCTGTAGAGAGGTTGCCGGCGGAAGAAGCGGTGTTGATCACGTTGTTTTACACGGAAAATAAATCGATAGAAGATATCTGCCGGATCACGGGCTTGAGCACATCGAACACGAAGGTAAAGCTGCACCGGACAAGGCAGAAATTAAAAGAACTGATGAAAAATGGATGATATGACTAATATAGACGAATTGTTGCAACAACTGCCGGTGGAAAAAACCGGTGTTGATTTCACGGCGAAATTAATGGATACCATTGCCGAACTGCCGGCGGTTGAACGCAAGGCTGCATCACGTTTTGCTTCAAGCATTGACATAGCGCATGTCCGCCATCTTAGTGTGCGGGCCATTATAGCTATCTGTGCGGGAAGTCTTGCGGTACTGGCCGGCGGGTGGTGGGCGGCCGACTATTTCTTTGATTGGAATACGTTATACGTGCAACCCTTTTTCCATAACGCAGGCCAGGCATTATCCTCCATTTTCAACCCTATATTCCACGCGGACTACTCCCCTACCGTGATCAGCGGGATGTTGGCGGGCGCGGCGCTGCTGTTGGCCGATGCGGCAGTGCGCCGGAGAATGGCGAAACGGCAATTATAGCGCCTCGATTTCTTCCATCCAGAGATGGGCGACGGCATCGGAAGGCATACGCCAGTCGCCGCGGGGCGAGAGGCTGAGGGCGCCTACTTTCGGCCCGTCGGGCAGGCAGGAACGCTTGAATTGCTGGCTGAAAAACCGTTTGAAGAATAAATGCAGCCATCTTTTCAATTCCATTTCATCATATTTACCTGCAAAAGCGCGTTGCGCCAGGAAGTAAATTTTCGTGGGACGGAAACCGAATCGCAGGGTGTAATACAAGAAGAAATCATGCAATTCGAAAGGCCCTACCAGGTCTTCGGTTTTCTGCAATATTTCTCCTTTTTTATCGGCAGGCAACAGCTCGGGACTCACCGGCGTGTTGAGTATATCGTTCAGGGTATCCCTCCCCTGCTGTTCTTTCAGGCCGGCGACATAGCCGATAATGTGCCGTATAAACGTTTTAGGAATAGAGGCGTTCACACCGTACATCGACATGTGGTCGCCGTTGTAGGTTGTCCATCCCAGCGCCAGCTCCGATAAATCGCCGGTGCCGATGACTAAGGCGTTTTCTTTGTTGGCTATATCCATCAACAGTTGTGTGCGTTCACGCGCCTGTGTGTTTTCATAACAGGCATCCGGCTCCGCGGGGTTGTGGTTGATATCTTTGAAATGTTGCAGGCAGGCGGGAACGATGTCTATTTCGCGACTGTCGATATTGAGCGCTTTCATCAAGGCTTTAGCGTTTTGATGTGTGCGGCCTGTGGTACCGAAGCCCGGCATGGTGACGCCCACAATATTTTTCCGCGGTATGTCCAGCCTGTCAAACGTGCGCGCACATACCAGCAGGGCAAGGGTGGAATCCAAGCCGCCCGACACGCCCAGCACTACTTTTTTCGAACCGGTGTGTAACAAACGCTTAGCCAATCCGGCCGATTGAATGGACAGAATTTCTTCGCAGTCTTCGTCCAGCGTAGCCTTATTGATGAAAGGATGCGGATCGAAAGCACGCATTACAGCCGCTTTTTTGCATGGCGCAAGGTTGAAGGCCACGCGGCGGTACATATCGGTTTCGGGCGCCAGGGGCGTAGTGAAACTGGTGTGGCGCTTGCGGTCGATGGACATGCGTTCAAGGTCGATATCGGCAATGGTCAGTTGGTTATTCAGCCTGAACCGTTCGTGTTCGGCGAGCAATACGCCTAATTCGGCAATATAGCCGCTGCCGGAAAACACCACGTCGGTAGTTGATTCGCCGAAGCCCGCAGAAGCGTAGGCGTAGGCTGCCTTGCAGCGTGATGATTGCTGCACCACCAAATCGCGGCGCACGGTATTTTTACCTACCACGTCGTTACTGGCCGAAAGGTTGAGCAGGATGTTGGCGCCGTGTTGCGCATGATGAATGGTGGGCGAGTGCGGCATCCACAGGTCTTCACAAATTTCAATACTCACGCAGGCGCCGCCGCCTTGCAGCAGGATGTTGGCGCCGAAAGGCACTGTTTGTCCGCACAGGTGGAACACGCCGGTCAACGCCGAAGAGGCCGGCACGAACCAGCGTTTTTCGTAAAATTCACTATAGTTGGGCAGGAAAGTTTTAGGCACTACCGCCAATATTTTCCCCGACTGAAAAGCCACCGCCGCATTGAAAATTTGTGTGCCGTCGGTCACCGGCATGCCCACCACGCAAAGCAGGCCATATTTCCTGGTACTTTCGAGCAAGCGTTCGAGCGTGTTTTCAGCCTCGTCGAGCAGGGCTTTTTGAAAGAAAAGGTCGCCACAGGTGTAGGCTGTGATGCACAGTTCGGGGAAGCATACGATCTGCACCTGCTGTTCGGCTGCTTCTTTAATCAATGTTTCCACCTGCAGGCCGTTATAGCCGCAATCGGCCACACGCACGATAGGCGTGGCAATAGCTAATTTGACAAATCCGAAATCCATGGTTATTTTAATTTAGCGACAAAGTCTTTGATACGGTCGAGGGCGGCTTTCAGCACCGGCATGTCCACGCAGTAGGAGAGGCGGATATAGTCGCGGTAGGCTGCGCCGAACGAATCGCCGGGGATCACGGCCACGCCGTTTTCCTGCACTAAGCGTTGGGCAAAGGAT
>DBDM01000013.1:0-134 GCA_002293585.1 Bacteroidales bacterium UBA932 | reverse complement strand
TTGCAGGTGAAGCCCAGCTTCGTCAGGACATCACAGGCATATTCCATATTTTCGCGGTAGGCGGTGACCATTTGTGCTATTTCCTTCTCCGTTTGATCATCGAGGAGCGCCAGCAGGCCGTACTGTCCTACCGA
>DBDM01000060.1:7467-15927 GCA_002293585.1 Bacteroidales bacterium UBA932 | reverse complement strand
CGGCGACCTCATGGCGGCGGAAGGCGGCGCGCTGGTCAGGCACTACAAAGACACCGCCGTGATGGGTTTCTGGGAAGTGCTGGTTAAATTGCGCAAGGTCTTAGGCAATATTAAGGCTTGTAAGCGCGACCTCCTCGCCCACCGTCCCGATGTGCTGATTTTGATCGACTACCCCGGCTTCAATTTCCGCATGGCGAAATTCGCCAAAAAACACGGCATTAAAGTCTTTTACTACATCGCTCCTAAAGTGTGGGCATGGAAAGAAAAACGCGTGCACCGCCTGAAAAAATATGTAGACAAGCTCTTCATCATATTCCCCTTTGAAGTGGACTACTTTAAAAAATGGGGCATCGACGCTTTTTATGCCGGCAATCCGCTCATCGATATGGTGGACGAACGCATGCCTCATCAACCCTCGCTGCAAGCGTTTTGCAGGGACAACGGACTGGCGGATAAACCTATTATCGCGGTGCTGGCCGGCAGCCGCACCATGGAAATCAACTACGTGCTGCCGCGCGTGCTGGCGCTGGAACAACTATTTCCGCAGTACCGGTTCGTAGTGGCCGGAGCGCCTTCCATTGATACAAAAGTATATGACAAACTGTTATCCGGCACCGGCTTCGGCATTGTCTACGGTAAAACTTATGAGCTAATGGCGCAGGCAGAAGCAGCCATTGTGGCCTCAGGTACCGCCACGCTCGAAGCGGCGTTGACCGGTATTCCGCAAGTGGTGTGCTACGGCGGCAACGAAATATCTTTCCAAATTGCTAAACGATTAGTAAAAACAAAATACATCTCATTGGTCAACCTGATTATGGACGCACCGGTAGTCACCGAACTCATCCAACATGATATGAACACGGCCAACATGCAGCGGGAACTGACGGCCCTGCTGCCCGGCGGCGACAAACGGCAGGCTATGCTCAACAATTACGCCGCCTTACGCAACATGCTGGGCGAAAAAGGCGCTGCCAACCGCGTGGCCACAGAAATGGTTAAAGCAATTACGAATTACGAATGAAAAATTACGAATTTGTAATACCCATAGCTACAACATGTACAGATCTACATTACATATACAAAACAGCAGATTACAATTACCTCACGCTGCGAACAGGCCTATTACAGGTCTATTGGCAACTCGTAATTCGTAACTCGTAATTCGTAATTGCTTATGCGCGCAATATTACTCAAAGAAATCCGCTCCTTTTTTTCATCGCTCACCGGCTATATCGCCATCATCATTTTCCTGTTGGTGAATGCCTGGTTTATGTGGATCGGGCCGGGAGAATTCAATGTGCTCGACGGCGGCTATGCCAACCTCGACACCCTGTTCACCCTGGCGCCATGGGTGTTTTTATTCCTGCTGCCGGCAGTGACCATGCGGCTTTTTGCCGAAGAAAAAAAATCGGGCACCATCGAATTGCTGCTCACCAAGCCGGTGTCGAAACTGCAATTGGTACTGGGTAAATACTTCGCCGCCGTATTGCTGGCCGCGCTGGCGCTGTTGCCTACCCTGGTGTATTATTACAGCGTGCACCAACTGGGCAATCCGGTGGGTAATCTTGATGCGGGAAGCATTTGGGGCTCTTACATCGGATTATTATTTTTAGCCGCCGGTTATGCCGCTATCGGTATTTTCGCCTCTACGCTTACTGCCAATCAAATTGTGGCGTACATTTTGGCTGCTGTGGGCTGTTTCTTCTGCTACACCGGGTTCGACGGGTTGTCGCAGCTATTTGCCAATACATCCGCCGACTCCCTCCTCCTGGCTTTAGGCATCAATGAGCATTATAAATCCGTCAGCCGCGGCGTGGTCGACTCCCGCGACATCGTGTATTTTTTAAGTTTAATCACTTTTTTCTTAGCCCTCACCTTATTGGTATTGCAGTCCAACAAACGCCGCTACGCCTTTTATACGGTCATCGTAATAGCCGGATTGTTCCCGGTGAATATTATCGCCCAACACTTCTTTTTCCGTCTCGACCTCACGGCCGACAAGCGATACACCATTTCCAACGCCGGAAAAGAAGCGGTAAAATCGCTGGATAACCTGTGCTACGTGCAGGTATTCCTCGACGGCGAAATGCCTATCTGTTTCCGGAAATTACAGGCTACCATCCGTGAAACATTGGATGAACTGAAGATTTACGCCGGCAAATACATCCAATACGAATTTATCGACATCGAAAAAGAAGTCGCGGGCGACAGTCCCGACAAGATATATGCCGCCCTGCAATCGTATGGGCTGGCGCCTTTCATCACGCAGGAAAATACCGGCAGCAGCACCAGCGAGCGGGTCTTGTTTCCCGGCGCCCTGATTAATTACACCACGCCGGTGCCACAAGGCGATTCCATGCGTTTGGAAACGCGACAAATGGCCGTTAATTTCCTGCAAAATAATGCGCGGAAAGACCCGGAAGCCGGTATGCTCATTGCGCAGCAAAATGTGGAATATGAGTTGGTGAGCGCTATATCCCGCATCAGCCGCAAACAACAACCACGCGTGGCGTTCATCGAAGGACATGGCGAACTCGACGAATATGAAACCGGCGACATCACTAAAACACTCAGTGAATTTTGCCGTATCGACCGCATGAACATTATGGGACGCGTGGGCGTGCTCAACGATTATGCGCTGGTAGTGATTGCCCGTCCCATGCAAGCCTGGCCCGAGGCCGACAAGCTGGCGCTCGACCAATACATCATGCAGGGCGGCGCCGTAGCCTGGTTTATGGATGAAGTGCACGTGCATCACGACAGTCTGGCCAACGGATTTTTCACTTTTGCACTGGCCGCTCAACACGGTCTCGAAGACCAGTTGTTCCGCTATGGGGTACGCATCAATCCTACTATCATACAGGATTTGCAATGTTCATTTCTGCCGGTAAATATAGCGCCGGCCGGACAACAAGTGCAGTTCAAACCCATGCCGTGGAACTATTACCCGCTGCTCAATCCCCCGTCCGACAACGTAATCACCGGCGGACTGAATTTAATCATGTCGCAGTACCCCGGCAGCATAGATACGGTAAACAGTAATCCCGGCGTGAAAAAAGACTATTTGCTCTACAGTTCACAGTACAGCCGGACACAGCAAATTCCCATACGCATCAGTCTGTCGGAACTGTCTGAACAGAACGACCCGGCGCATTTTGGCCGGTCGTTCCTGCCGGTGGCGCTGAGCTTGGAAGGGGTGTTCCCCTCGGCCTTCCTGAACCGTCCGCTCGAAAAATACAACAACGGCGAACCTTTCCGTTTCCTGCCGGAAAGCGCTCCCACAAAAATGATTGTAGTGGCCGACGGCGATATTATCCGCAATGAGGTGAGCCGCCGCGCCGACGGCACACGTATCCTCCCGCTGGGCTACGACCGGTACACCGGCACGCAATTCGGCAATAAAAACTTAGTCAAAAACATGCTGTTTTACCTGCTGGGCGAAGACAATCTCCTGCGCTTGCGCAGCCGCGAATGGGAACTGCGCCTGCTCGACAAGCGCCAGATCAAACTCTACCGCTCACGCTGGGTGGCCGTGAACACCATTGTGCCGCCCCTGCTGGTACTCCTCGCCGGCGGATTGTTTATATGGTTGCGGAAACGAAAATATAGTAAATTTGCTCGTCCATAAATCAACTGTTTTGTCCTGTCCACGACTTGCAGAAAGTAGGGATTACGAATGGCCTGCTGTTCAAGCAGATCGATGGGCCGGTTGAGTATATCCTGCAACGAGAATTTGAAGTCGAAATAGTTGTCGGCGTACTCCTCGACGGGCATGTCGTCGAACGAGACAATCAAATCGACATCGCTATCGGGACCGAAGCGATCAGTGAGCACAGAGCCAAAGGCGTAGAGGCGTTCGACGTGGTACTTTTCGCACAACGGCGGCAAGCTGTCATGAAACTTGTCCAGATACATATCTCCTTAAGTTTACTCCTTCACGCAACGAATAGAATGCCCGCAGTACTTGTTACTCCACCCGCGCCGTGCCGTTGCTGATGACCACAGGGTATACCAGCGGCGTGATGCGGTACTGCTTTTCGTAAGCTGCCGTGGCGTTGCCTATAAAGGCCTCGTATTTCCCTTCTTCAATAAAATTGATGGTGCAGCCGCCAAAACCGCCACCCATCATGCGGGCGCCTAAGGCATCATATTTCACCGCCTGTTCCACTAAGAAATCCAATTCCTCGCAACTCACACCGTAGTCCTTGCTCAGGCCTTCGTGCGAACCGTACACCTTTGCGCCAAAGGTTTTGTAATCGCCTTTTTTCAAAGCCTCGCAGGCAGTGAGCAAGCGGTTGTTTTCCTGTATGACGAACATAGAACGTTGGAACGACAGCGGGTCGCATATTGCTTTCACCTCGTTCAGCATAGCCTCGGTCACATCGCGCAGGCTCTGCACCTCCGGATGCTTCGTTTTCACCGCAGCTACGCCGGCAGCGCACTGCGCCACCCGTTCATTGTATTCCGTACCCAGGGCATGCTTCACCATGGTGTTAATCAGCACCACCCGATAGCCTTTAGGATCAAAGGGCACCACGTCAAAGGTCAGCGAACGGCAATCTAATTTAATCACATGGCCGGCCTGTCCGAAAAGGGAAGCAAACTGATCCATAATGCCGCATTTCACGCCTACATAGTTATGCTCGGTTAATTGTCCTATACGCGCCAATTCATAACGGTCGAAGCCGAGCGCATAGGTTTCATTCAACGCAAAGCCTATAGCGCATTCCAACGCAGCTGAGCTAGACAGTCCGCCGCCTAAGGGAATATCCCCGCCAAACACACAATCAAATCCTTCAATGGTTTTCCCACGTTTTCTCATCTCTTCCACCACGCCGTAGAAAAAGAGTATCCACGCATTTTCCTTCCCTGCACTTAGCGAAACGGGAGGTTCGGCCTGTCCGATTACAAACTCACCGCTCTGCTTCATATCCACGGAATGTACCCGGCATTTGTTCGTGCCGTTGGGTTTTAACTCCAGCACCATACATTTATCGATGGCGCCGGGCAACACAAAGCCCATGTTATAATCGGTGTGTTCGCCGATAAGGTTTACACGTCCCGGAGAAGCAAATACGGCACCCGGTGCGCCGAATTGTTTATTAAAAGTTTCACGGATGACAGCGATATTCATAATAATAATTGTTTAGATTAGTTTTTGGTAAAAAAATGAAATACGATCGTGTGGTTGTATTCCTGATTAGGATACAGCACCGGATGAGCAAACTCAGGATGATTGGCGGCATCGGGATAAAATTGCGGTTCCAGGGCCACGCCGGAACGCTCTACGTGTTTCGCACCGTGCTTTCCGTTGGCCGCACTGTTGATCCAGTTGCCGGTGTATAACTGTACGCCGGGCATAGTACTGAGCACATCCAACCCACGCCCGCTGACAGGCTCATAGAGTTGCGCATTCAACACCAGTTCGCCCGGATATTTTTTACTTACGAGGAAACAGTGGTCATAGCCGCGGCCGAGTTTCAGCTGCTCATGGTCGGCATCAATGCGTTCGCCGATAGTGTGCGGCGTAGTGAAATCGAAGGGTGTATTTTTAGTAAAAAGTACTTCGCCGCTCGGAACGCTTTCTTCGGTAATAGGCAGGTAGCGCGTGGCATTCAGCAATAATTCATGATCGGTAATCAATCCCTGTCCCTCGCCTTTCAAATTAAAATAAGCATGGTTGGTAAGGTTCACCAGCGTGGGCTTGTCGGTAACGGCATGGTAGTGCATGATCAACTCCTTGCTGTCATTCCAGGTATACGACATCGTCACTTTTACATTGCCGGGATAGCCTTCTTCACCGTCGGGACTTTCAAGAAATAAACGCAAGGTATCGTTATCTACTTCCGCTTTCCATATCCGGTCGCTAAACCCGCGGGCGCCGCCATGCAAGTGGTTCGGACCGTTATTGACTGCCAAATGATCATATTTTTTTCCGGCAAGATGAAACACCCCTTTGGCTATACGGTTGGCGCAGCGCCCTATCGTACGTCCCATGTATGCTTCATCGCTCAGGTAGCCCTCTATATCGGAGTACCCCAGCGCCACATCGGCCAACTGCTGATGGCGGTCGGGCACCTTAACGGACACAATAGTGGCGCCGTAGGTCATTACCTGCACGGAAGCGCCTTTGCTGTTGGTGAGTGTAAACAGGTCAACCGCCTCTCCCGACGGTAGTTTTCCAAACGGTTGTTGTGTGATCGGCATAATTCTTACATTAAATTAAAAACTTTTACAAAGATAATAAAATTATCCACATCACACCTTTAAAAACAATTTTTGTTTATACAAAAAATACAAAAACACCCAACTCACGGCCAAATAGGCGCAACTATCAAGCAATGGCGCCCAGGAAGCGGGGAACAAGCCGGTCATCCCTCCGAATAAAAAATCGGCGGTATACGAAAAGTTAATGATGCTTTGCGCCATGTAAATAGTAATGGAATTCATCCCGATCACCGTGAAGAAGAACGACCATTTACGATAGCCCCATACATCAATAATCAAATAGAAAAGCGAAAACAGGCACAGGCTTAATCCGCCCACGAAACAAACGAAAGAGCTTGTCCACAAATTTTTGTTGATAGGAAAAACAATATCCCACAACAAGCCCAGCACAATCAGCGCCGATCCTGCAACGGCCATATATCCGGCACGTTTAATATCGGTCAATCCTTCCCTGCGCCACCGGACAAACGTACCGGTGAACATCCCCAACAGGGCGGTAGCAGTGGCCGGAACAACACCCAATAAACCTTCGGGGTCATGGATCTTATTATATAACCGGCCGGGAAGAAATAAGCGGTCGACATAACTCGTAAAGTTCCCTTCCATAGAAAACCGCACTGCACCGGGATAATCCGGTGCCGGAACTAACGCCAACAACAACCAATAGCCAATCAGCAAGCCGGCGCACCAGGCAATGCGCACTTTTACCTTATCAGTGTGTGTGAAGATCAGCGCAGCCAACATCCAGGCCAGCCCGATGCGTCCCAACACACTGGCCACCCGCAGCGTGGAAAAATCGAAGTTCAACAAGCCGTTGTAGATCATTCCTAACAGTACCAACAGCAAGCCGCGCTTAAAAATCTGCCTGTACAATGATGACCGTGCAACACCGGTTTCCGCCCGCTTAGCCAGCGAAAATGGAAATGATATGCCGGCAATGAACAGGAACAGCGGGAAGATCAAGTCTTCAAACGTAAAGCCGTGCCACGGCGCATGATGTAACTGCTTACTCCACCATAGCAGCGGCGGCCATTCCGTGAGCGTTGCCAACTGTGCCAACACAGCGCCGCCGCCGGTGATCCAAAACATATCGAAACCGCGCAAAGCGTCTAAGGACTGTAGCCGTTTAAACGGCGTTTGAGTTGTGGGTGTCATAGGTCACAGTTTGAATTAAAAAATAAATGTAATAATATTTTTTTTAATAGGCAATTTTTTGCTTAACTTTGCACCGTTGAATAGTAAATAAAAACCATCACACGTGCACAATCACCAAAAAAACAAATATTGTACAACCTGGTAATTAAGTAATTATCAAAATCAATTTAAAATTTAACAACAAATAAATTGTATAATTGTACAACATTTATTATTTTTGCCAATGAAAAGGACCATTATTGCCTTTAAGCATTATTATCAAGAATTCTTAGACATACTTAACGAAAAAGAGAAACTTAAACTTAAATATATCTTATCATTGCTTGAAACAAGCGACCGTATGCCATTAAAATTTCTAAGATATATCAGAAATGGATTATATGAATTGCGATTGGAATATGAAAGTAATATTTATCGGATTTTCTTCATTTTTGACGAAGATAAAATAGTAGTTTTATTCAATGGTTTTCACAAGAAAACAATGAAAACTCCTCAAAAAGAGATAGACAAAGCACTAAAAATAAAAAATGAATACTATGCCTACAAGCAATCACATCATAACAAATATAAGTGAGCAACTCGAAAAAGAGTTCGGCAAACACGGAACACCTGAAAGGGCTAAATTTGACGAGGAAGCATATACTTTTTACACTAGCCAAATACTCCTTGAAACACGCAAAGAATCAGGAATAACACAATCGGAACTGGCCAAACGGCTGGGCGTTGATAAGGCATATATTTCCCGCATAGAAAAAGGTACCACCATTCCCAGTGTGGCCACCTTTTTTCGCATAGCTTCCGCGCTGGGGCGAAGTGTTGAACTAAGGCCTAATTAGTCTATGATGAACTAAAAAGGTAACAGTATCACAACCCCACGTGCTCCTCGGTCTTCTCAACGGGACGATCGGTGCCGGATTGTCCTTTATTACTTGCGGAGTAATGCCACACGATTTTATCTTCGAAAGTCTGACCGTCCTTGGAGGCCTTGACTTCAATCACATTCTCGCCCTCTTGCAACTGCACCTGATTGAAGATGTAATGCACCGGCGTGCTTCCGGCGGAGAAATCCTTCACCTC
>DBDM01000060.1:7196-7412 GCA_002293585.1 Bacteroidales bacterium UBA932 | reverse complement strand
CACCGGTTCCTTGCTCCAGTTGGCTTTGTACCAATAGTACGGGTCCTTCTTCGTTTGACGGTCAAAAGTCACTAAGCCTTTCATGTTGCGCGAATGCACTTCGCCCTGCGAGGATAACGGCGTAGCAAAATCAAAGGTATTCCAGATATACGACGCCAGCAGGTAGGGATGTTGGGCAATAACGCCCCATTGTGTTTCGTGGAATTTGGTAGAAAA
>DBDM01000060.1:3448-7168 GCA_002293585.1 Bacteroidales bacterium UBA932 | reverse complement strand
GGTCGATATTGGCTTCGGCGCCATATTCCGAGAAGATGACTTTATGTTCCGGAAAATCTTTTTCGATTTTTTGCACCCATTTTTCAATATCGCCGATTTTTCCGCCATACCATCCGAAGTAATGATTGATGCCCTGTATATCGGCGTTGTGGTTAACAATATTATCAACTTGATTATGTCCATTGACCGACACGGTGTAGCGGTAAGGATCTTCCGTTTTAGCCAAATCGTCCAGCGTGGTGGTCAACGGAATGGTTTGTTCAAACGGCGCGTACACCTCGTTGTGCAGTCCCCACACGTAAATAGACGGGTGGTTATAATTTTGGCGAATCAACTCGGTGAGCTGTTGTTTTGCATTCTCCGTTTCCAGCGTGCTCACCCTGTTCACAAAGGGTATTTCGGCCCAGATGATAAAACCAATGCTGTCGCATTTAGCATAAATATATTCCGCCTGCTGGTAATGGGCAAAACGAATGGTAGTGGCGCCCATTTCCTTAATAATAGCAAGATCGGTGGCGTGCTCCTTACTCGTCAGCGCACTACCCTTGCCCCACCAGTCCTGGTGGCGGCACACCCCATACATAGGCACTTTTTTACCATTCAGGTACATGCCATCGCCGGTTTTCAGCTCAAAATGCCGGAGCCCCAAAGGCTGCACCACCTCATCCATCACCTTGCCGCCCGACACCACGCGGGTCACCACCTTATATAAATAAGGGTCGTCCAACCCCTGCCACAAGTGTGGCGTAGTAATAGTTATATCATGCGTGAAAATTTGCCTGCCCTGCGGAAGCACTTTCACCGGAGTATCCTTTTTGGCTTTCACAGTGGTGCCGTCTTTCTCAAAGACCGTAGTCACCAAACGGGCTTCCTGCACTTTTCCGGTCTTGTTTTCCATTTTTATTTTGACATTGACACCCGCCGATTTCTGCGTCACCTTATCCTGCGATATGAATACACCCGGCGAAGCATAGTCCGTAACAGCGATATTTAATTTTTCCGTCACGATGAGCGAAATATCCCTGTAGATGCCGCCGTAAACGCCGAACAACACATTGTTCACCGGGATCACATCGGGACGTTCACGGTTGTCCACCTTCACCACAATTTCATTTTCTTCTCCGAATTTGAGCAGCCTGCTCAACTCCACGGCAAAGGCCGAATAAGCGCCAAGGTGCCGTCCTGCAAACTGGTTGTTGACATACACCTCGGCCACGGAACCCACGCCTTCAAACCGGAGGAAAACACGTTTGTCTTTTAAGGAGACATCCGGCGTATACATCTTTTTATATAGGGCCTCACCCGTGTAGAAACGTTCCTGCGGATTCCGGAAGCCGGTGATATTGGCCATGGCCACCTGCATGTCCTGCGCATTCCACGTGTGCGGAATGGTCACCGCCGCCCATTTTCCGCCCATGACGTTCGACGAAAGGACGGCCGCACTGTGTACGAAGGGGCCTTTCTTAAACGACCAGCCGTCGTTGAATGATTTTACGTCCCTGCCTAATACGGCAGTGATAGCAATAAGGTGGAATAACAGGATAACAATAGTCTTTTTCATATTTTTTCAGGGTTAAAGTACAAATTTAATATTTTTTATTGAATTAAAATAAATATATTTGTAAATCTTTAGCAATAACGTCTAATAAAAGCTATAACCCCATGATAACAAAAGTCAATTTATCCCTGCTGCTCTTTTTCCTGCTTGTTTCTTTATCCTTACCGGGACAACAGCACACCTTCGAGATCAAAGACGGACATTTCATGTACGACGGAAAACCGACAAGGATCATTTCCGGAGAAATGCACTACGCCCGTATTCCACACCAATATTGGCGGCACCGTATGCAAATGGTCAAGGCTATGGGACTGAATGCGATAACCACCTACGTATTTTGGAACGCACACGAGCCGGAACCCGGAAAGTGGGACTTTACCGGTGATAAGGATTTAGCCGAATATATAAAGGTAGCCGGCGAAGAAGGACTAATGGTTATCCTCCGGCCGGGGCCTTACGTGTGTGCCGAATGGGAGTTCGGCGGATACCCGTGGTGGCTGCAAAATGTAGAAGGCATGGAGTTGCGAAGGGACAACGAACCGTTCCTGAAATACACACAACTGTATATTAACAGGCTATACAAGGAAGTCGGACACCTGCAAATTACCAAAGGCGGCCCCGTTATTATGGTACAGGCCGAAAATGAATTTGGCTCCTACGTTGCGCAACGCAAGGATATCCCGCTGGAAGAACACAAGGCCTACAATGCAAAAATCGTACAACAACTGAAAACCGCAGGCTTTGAAGTGCCGATGTTTACGTCCGACGGTAGCTGGCTGTTTGAAGGCGGCGCTACGCCGGGCGCATTGCCCACGGCAAATGGCGAAGGGAATATTGAAAACCTGAAAAAAGTAGTCAATGAATACCACGGCGGACAAGGCCCTTACATGGTCGCCGAATTTTATCCGGGATGGCTCGCCCATTGGGTGGAGCCGCATCCGCAGGTAAACGCCGGAAAGATTGCCCGGCAGACGGAGAAATACCTGCAAAACGACGTGTCTATCAACTACTACATGGTACACGGTGGAACAAATTTCGGATTTACCAGCGGCGCCAATTATGATAAAAAACGCGATATACAACCCGATTTGACAAGCTATGATTACGATGCACCTATCAGCGAAGCCGGATGGGTAACGCCTAAATATGATTCATTGCGCAACGTGATCAAAAAATATGTGAACTACCCTGTACCCGAAGCGCCGGACGCCCTTCCACTGATTGAAATACCCTCCATTAAGCTGACGAAAGCGGCCGACATGCTTAAAGTCATCAAAGCGCAACAACCCATACAAAGCGACAAGCCGATGACTTTTGAGCAACTGAAACAGGGGTATGGTTATGTGTTATACTCCTGCCATTTTAACCAGCCCATAAGCGGAAAATTGGAGATAGAAGGACTGCGTGACTACGCACTGGTGTATGTAGACGGTGAGAAAGTAGGCGAACTGAACCGCAATCTCAACAAGTATTCTATGGATATAGATATTCCATTCAACGCCACACTGGAAATACTGGTGGAAAATATGGGACGCATCAACTACGGCGCCCAGATCATACACAATACAAAAGGCATTACAAGCCCTGTGAAAATTAACGGAAATACTATAGAAGGGGCATGGGAAATGTATCCGGCGCCTATGGACAAAGCGCCGGATCCTGCAACAATGAACCCGGCCAACGTGCATGCGTTGACCACGGATGTGCCCGGAAAACTGAAAGGAAAACCTGTGATATACAAGGGAACGTTCAACCTGACGGAAACAGGTGACACCTTTATTGATATGGAAAACTGGGGTAAAGGCATCATCTTCATTAACGGGATAAACATTGGCCGCTACTGGCATGTAGGCCCGCAACAGACCTTATACATTCCGGGCGTTTGGTTGAAGAAGGGAGAGAATGAAATAGTCATCTTCGAACAGCAAAATGACCGGCCACAGACAATGGTGAAAACAACGAAAACCCCCGTATTAACAAAATTAGTGATATAAATTATGATTAAAAATTGGATGGCCGGTTTCCTGCNNGCACACAGCACCGCCTGCCCCCTACGGCGCCATTCCCACGAAGGAACAAACGGACTGGCAAAAATTGGAATATTATATGTTCGTGCATTTCGGGCCGAATACCTTCAATGATGTGGAATGGGGCGACGGCAA